>JAILNW010000288.1 GCA_024691145.1 Lachnospiraceae bacterium | reverse complement strand
GCCAGCAAGTCCTAAGGTTCTTAAAGATTTTACATCTTTTAACACAGACACATCTTCAAGTTTACAATTGTTAATGTTTAATGTAGTAAGTTCTGTCAAATTATTAAGAACCGTTATATCACTAAGTGAACTATTTCCCGACAAATCAAGTATTCTTAACTTGCTCAATTTTTTAAGAGGAGTTATATCTGTAATCTTACAATTAGATAAATTAAGTTCCGTAAGTTCTGTAAGATTCTCCAATCCCGATATATCCTCAAGTTTTGAATTATTATTAAGTATAAGTGTGTCAAGAGACGTAAAATACTTAAGATCATCTACAGTCTTAATATCCTTTGTTCTTAAGGTAACAGTCTTTATACTCTTAACATCACTTTCTGTTATCTCTTCGTTACCCTGTTTATCAAGCTCAGTTCTTACAAATAACTCAATCTGAGGTTCTTTCCACTGAATTGCCCCTGGAAGGTGCTGCTCACCACTTCCAGCCTGGGAATTCGTAGAACTATCAATACCATTTCCCTTCTTGCTTCCGGGAATAATCACAAACACACAAATAGCAAGCACAAAAATCGTCATTATAGCTGTTACTGCAATAATAATGGTATTACGCCTTTTATATGCCTGTGTCTGTGTATCATTAATAGTAATATATCTATTTCCATCTACTGCTGCTGCAGGATATGCACCATTATAATACGGAGTAACTGCATTCTGATTATATTGTACATATTGCATATTCTGTATTCCAATTTGTGCATTCTCTGCATTATAAGCATTCATACTGTTAACTGGACGATTTGCTGCAAAATTGCTTATAAAACCTACAGTCTGCAAGTCGATATTATATTCTCCATTTTCGTAAATATCATTATACAATTCAACTACATCACAATAAAGAGTCTCACCATTTGCCGCAAGCCCCTTGTTTAAAGCACTAACCACATAATCTTTCACCGTATTAGGCATCATAAGCTTACCTGTTTCTTTATAACAAGTAAGATTATTCAGATAACGTGGTCCGCATATTATCTTATATATAATTTTACATATACCCTGAATATCATCCTTATATGTTATTGTCTCAGACAATTTCGAATTAAGTCCAAATCCAATAAGCACTACGTCATTATTAGCATTAATAACAACACTTTTCAAATTTATATTGCCATGATAAATTCCCTGCTCGTGAATTGTGCGCAAAGAATAGACTACGGGCTGCAAATAAGACAACACCTCGTAGACTGACATTCTTCCACCGCGCTGCTCTATAAATTCGTCGAGAGTCACATATTCGATATATTCAGTTATAACATATGCTGTATTATTACACCATATAGCATCATATGTCCAAACAATTCCAAATAAGTTGCCTAACTTGGCAAGCTTCATTGAATCCTCAACGTAGTTTTCCTTAATCGTTTCAAAGTATGCACTTCTGCTTTCATCATTTACAATAACATCATTTGATATGCTGCTGTCTCTCTTTACTGTGTCTTTAAGAAAGCACTCTCGAATAGTTACCTTGGTATTAGCCTCAAGATCCCATCCGATATAAACTAGCTCGTAATCATTTTGCTCAAGGACTTTACCTACAAGGTACCTATCATTAAGTACACTAGCAACCTTAAGATACTCTTTCCCTGAATAAAACCACTTCTCATCGAAACCACATTTTGGGCACGGTCTATCGGTATATTGTAGAAAGGACATACAGCCTTTACATAAATGTTCGACACCTATCTTACCCATACAAAACTCTCCCTGCATGATGATTAATTGATATATTATTAAGAAATAATTATCAACTTAATCAAATAAATAAACGGATTCCTTTCCTTAGTGCTAAATTTGTTAATATCTATATTTTTTTGTTAACATTGCATAATATTTCTCAAAAAAAGAAACAATCTCTGATATAATTATACAATAAAATTACACCTTTTGACAAGTAGTTTAAGTTAAATATTGGTAAATTTTTCTTTCAAATTACTTAAAAACAGGCTCTTCTCACTATTTACAATGATTTACAACATATAGGAAATTAGTCTCATTTTTTATGTTTTCTTCCATTTGCCGTTTCAATGTTTATATTCTTTCCTTTTATTTTTTTCTTCTTCATCGAATATACTATCTCATCAACATATCTTACTGGAACTTCAACAAATGTATACTTGTCGTACATATCAATTGAGCCAATCTCCCTTCCTGGCACACTTGTTTCTCCTGTAATAGCTCCAAGAATATCTCCTGGTCTGACATTCTGAGACTTTCCAATATTTATAAAGAGTTTTGCCATTCCTTTTCTTTGTCTGTCATGACCTCTTCCTATATTATCCCTTCTGTCATTTCTGCGATTTTTTCTATCGTAATCAAATGATTCTGTATTTCTCTTTATTTCTCTATAATTAATGTCTTCTTCGCTTTCAGAAATACTATCTATACTAAGTTTCATAAGTGAAGCAATGGCTTTTTCCGGTACGATATCTTCATTCTTTAACTTTTCAGAAAGATATGTAATTATCTCATCCATGCTGTCATTCTCCATAGTATTCTTCATATCATCAATTACTTTATCCATCTTTATCTTAAGAACATCAGTACGAGTTGGGATTCTGTCACGTTCAATAGTAGTTTTGCAATAACTCATTATATCCTTTAATTTAAATATATCCCTTCCAGATATAAGCGTAAATGCTCTTCCATCTCTTCCTGCTCGTCCTGTTCTTCCTATTCTGTGAACATAATTCTCATCATCCTGCGGAACATCGTAATTAAACACAGCTTCAACATCATCAACATCTATTCCCCTTGCCGCAACATCAGTTGCCACAAGAATCTGTGTGCTTCCATTACGAAACGCCCCCATAACTCTGTCTCTCTGAATTTGTTTAAGATCACCATGTAATCCTTCAGCAAAGAAACCTCTGTTCTTAAGTTCTTCCGCCAATTCATCAACCTGTTTTTTTGTATTGCAAAAAACTAGTGACAACTTTGGACTATATACATCAAGTAATCTTGCTATAGCTTCCTGCTTATCATCGTTCTTTACAACATAATACTTCTGCTCTATATTGTTGACAGTTAACTCTTTCTTAACAACTTTAATAACTTCAGGTTTTTTAAGATAAGTTTTTGCTATTTCCATAATAGGCTTTGGCATGGTTGCTGAAAAGAGCAATGTCTGTCTATCATCAGATATGGCAGACAAAACCGTCTCTATATCTTCCCTAAATCCCATATTAAGCATCTCGTCTGCCTCATCAAGTACAACAGTGCTTATATTATCAAGTTTTATTGTCTTTCTTCTCATATGATCAAGTACTCTTCCAGGAGTACCTATTACAATCTGTGTTCCACCCTTAAGTCCTCTTATCTGACTTACAATGTCCTGACCTCCATAAACAGGTAACGACTTTACCCCATGCATATACTTCGCAAGTTTTCTTAGTTCATCAGCAACCTGTATGGCTAACTCCCTGGTAGGACATAAAACAATAGCCTGTAACTTTTTCAATTCCGGATTAACTTTCTGTAGAAGTGGTATACCAAAAGAAGCAGTCTTCCCCGTTCCTGTCTGTGCCTGACCGATAATATCCTTCCCCTCTAAAACAACCGGTATTGCTTTTGATTGTATAGGACTTGCTGTTTCAAATCCCATGTCTTTAACTGCTCTTAAGATTTCATCATTAAGATGCATTTCCTCAAATTTCAATAACTCCATTAATTATCCTTCACTTTCGATTTTTATTAGTGTTACAATTCCAATAAGAATGAACCGTAACTTATTTTCAACAAAACAATGCTAGTTTATCATGAAAAATCTTTTATGTCAAGTATATACCTCATAGTACTTGCAAAAATTATTAATAAAGTGTAAAATGTTTTATATCAGAATAATTTGGAGGATATGTAGTATGAATAAGAATAATATTGCTGTTATATTTGGAAGCAGATCTTCAGAACATGAGGTATCATGTATATCTGCAAGTAATGTTATTTCCTGTATTGACAGAGACGCGCATAATGTCTTCATTATAGGAATTACAAAAGATGGAAGATGGCTTAGTGTCAATAATGTTGAAGAGATAACATCTGGCACTTGGGTTAATAATACAAAAACAGCCATTATATCACCTGACACTTCACACAAAGGAATTTTATTTATTGACAATGATAAGGTAACTTTCCAGGCAATTGATGCAGTATTCCCTGTTCTTCATGGTATGCATGGTGAAGACGGTACTATTCAAGGACTTTTTGAAATGGCTGGTATCCCTTATGTTGGATGTGGAGTAGTTTCATCAGGTGTAACTATGGATAAGTTATTTACTAAAATAATCGTTGATACACTTAATATTCGTCAGGCTAAGTATGTTGCTGTTAATAAATCAGAACTTAATGATAAAGATGCTGTATGTAACAAGGTAGAAGCAAAGCTTCCTTATCCTGTTTTTATTAAACCTTCTAATGCTGGTTCTTCAAGAGGTATTTCAAAAGCTCATAACAGAGAAGAATTAATAAATGGTTTAATAGAAGCAGCAAAACACGATAGCAAGATTCTTGTAGAAGAAACTATCATAGGAAGAGAATTAGAGTGTGCTGTTCTTGGTTCCAAATCACCTATTGCTTCAGGTGTCGGAGAAGTTATTGCAACTACAGAATTTTATGACTATGATGCAAAATATAACGATACAAGCTCAAGAGAGGATATCTCACCTTCACTTCCTGATGGAGTCGAAGCAAAGATCAGGGAATATGCATTACAGATTTTCGCTGCTGTTGACGGATATAGTCTTTCAAGAGTTGATTTCTTCTTAGAAAAAGATACTGATGATATAGTATTTAATGAGATTAATACTATACCAGGTTTTACCTCAATAAGCATGTACCCTATGCTTTGGGAAGCAAAGGGTGTATCCAAGACACAGCTTGTAGAAAAACTTATACAGACAGCACTTCATAGATTCGAATAATTGAAAGGAACATATTATGGCAGATAATTCTCCTATTGGTGTATTTGATTCAGGTGTAGGTGGTTTAACAGTTGCACGTGAGATAATGAACCAGATTCCAAAAGAATCTATAGTTTACTTCGGAGATACAGCACGTGTACCTTATGGTAACAAATCTCCAGAAACCGTTATTACTTACTGCAGGCAGATTACGCGCTTTTTACTTAGCAAGAACGTCAAAGCTATAGTTATTGCATGTAATACAGCAACCGCATTTGCATTAGAAACTTTAAAGCAGGAAGTTAACATTCCTATAATCGGGGTTATTGAACCTGGCGCATTTACAGCATCATATACAACCCATAACAACAGAATCGGGGTTATTGCTACTGTAGGTGCCATAAACAGTAATATGTATACAAAGTTTTTAAACAGACTTAATCCTGATATTAAGGTTTTTTCAAAGGCTTGTCCTTTATTTGTACCTCTTGTTGAAGAAGGTATGATAGATGATCCTGTAACTTTTGAAATGATAAAAAGATATACAAGTGTACTTATTGACGAAGATATTGATACATTAATTCTCGGATGTACACATTATCCTTTACTAAAGGATAATATTCAAAAAGTAGTAGGTCCAGACATTACACTTGTTAATCCAGCCTATGAAACAGCAAAGGCACTTAAACAATGCCTTTTAGATAACAACATTGAAAGCAACTCACAAACCTGTGAACATTCTTTCTTTGTTAGTGATGGTGCTGACAAATTCAGGGAATTTGCAAATTCCATTCTTCCATGCGATGTCATTGAAGCCAATGATATTTGCGATATCGAAAGATATTAAGGAGGATTATATATGACTAATGACGTACTAATAACAGTGTCTGGTCTGCACTTAAGTAGCGAATCAGAACAAAATACATTAGAAATTACAACAAGAGGAACTTACTATAATCGTAATGGTTCTGAATATATAATTTATGATGAATATTTAGATGATATTGCAAATATTCCAACTAATAACATGTTAAAGATTGCACCAGATTCTATAGTATTAAGAAAAAAAGGCTTTATTAACACAACCATGACTTTTAAGGAAAGTACTGATACTGTTGCAACTTATACAACTATATTCGGAACCATTACGATTATAGTAAGTTCCTCTTGTTGTAATTT
>JAILNW010000230.1 GCA_024691145.1 Lachnospiraceae bacterium | reverse complement strand
TACATTAACATTGTTATTGCAATAATGCAAGCCTAAATTTAAATCAATACCTTCAAAATTGTAATCAATAGTTGCTACTATATTATCATCGGCATTTTCTTCATCATTCGCAACTATTTTATCTCTTAAAAATCTAACAAGTATATCTTCAAATAATGTAAGGTCTATAGGCTTTGAAAGATAATCATTAAAGCCATTATCAATATACATCTTGCTTGCCCCGCTAATGGCATTTGCAGTAAGTGCCACTACCGGTGTATTAAATGAAGGATTATTTCTCAGATTTTTAAGTGTCTCAATTCCATCCATCTCAGGCATCATATGATCTAATAATATAAGGTCATATTCTTTAAGTGCCACAGCCTGCAGACATTTCTTTCCACTGTTAACAAGGTCAATATTCATCTTATATGGCTGAAGCAGTCCATGGGCAACCTTAAGATTCATTTCATTATCGTCAACAACAAGAATATTTGCATCTGGTATTGTAATATTTATCTTCTTAGATTTCAAACCTTTATTTTTAACAGTACTGTCATAAACATCCGCACACATTATGTCTTCATCAACAACCGTCTGAGGAAGTCTGAAGGTAAATACACTTCCTTTTCCATACTCACTGTCGGCCCATATGCAGCCACCCATAAGTTCAAGCAATGTTTTACAAATAACAAGTCCAAGACCAGTTCCTTCAATATTTCTGTTTTTCTGCATATCAACCCTTTGAAAGCTTTCAAACAGTTTTGAAAGATCATCTTCTTTTATTCCCATTCCTGTATCGGAAACACTTACTATAAGAACTGTTTTGTCATCTTCCATTTCTTTTGAAATAGTAAGTTTAATCTGGCCTTCAGATGTAAATTTTACTGCATTGCTAAGAAGATTAATAAGTATCTGTCTTAATCTCTTATCATCACCATAAAGATTGTCAGGTACATCCTTATCAACTTCTATAGAAAGTTTAACATTTTTCTCACTGACTTTAAGCATAAACATATTATTTAAATCGCTTATAACATCAGACAAACTATAATTACTGCAGATTATATCCATTTTTCCTGATTCAATCTTTGAAAAATCAAGAATATCATTTATTATTGTAAGAAGGTTATTACTTGCACTTAATATACCTTCTATATTATCCCTTACTTCATCAGACAAATCATTTCTAAGTACAATCTCACATAAACCAACAACAGTATTCATAGGTGTTCTTATTTCATGGCTCATATTAGCAAGAAATGTACTTTTGGCCTCATTTGCCTGCTCTTCTCTTCTTAAAGAACTTTCAAGTTCAAGTTTTGTAACAAGTCTCTTCTGTGTGTCCACAAGCTGGTTAATGGAAAGCTGGATAGCATTAAGTCTTTCTTCCTTAAGTAATTTATCATTTCCATTAAAATTCTCCAACATGCTTTGGAATGTTACAAATATTGTATCAAGCTTTGATTCCCTTATAACAGGTATACATACAAGGGTTACTATATGGTTATACCCGAAAATATTTATGACCTTTTTATATAAATCAAAGTTCTTATCAATTCTGTGGGTAATAAATGCTGTCTGATGAACATATAAAAAGTTTATAATGGTTTTTACCTGTTCTTCATTAAGATTTATATTGGTATCATTATATTCAATCCTATAATCCTCATCATATACTTTTATATACAAAGCAGCATCAAAGTTATATACACTTTTTATTATTTCCATTGAATTTGAAACCAAGGTATCATATTCAACATTCTTCTTCATGATTTCCTGCCATGAGTTAATAAAGGCATTATCATTTTGTGTTTCACTGTACTGTATTTCATAATTATCATATCTTGCAGCATCAAGTATTTGTTCTATTGTAACACCTTTTAAGGTAAAATCATATATTTTCCTTACATATTCTGTTTTGTTAAGGGCAGAATACAGCATGTTACACTTATCCTTTAATCCTTCATTTTTACAATATTCTATACATTCTTCAAGGCACACTATGGCATCATGCTCTCTGCCCTGTTTTCTGTATAAATCAGCCTGTTCTATAGCAAATAACGGGTAAATATAAAAATATGAAGAATAAAGTGGTTCCATATTCTTTCTTGCAAGTTCAAATTCATGTTCGCATTGTTCAAGATTATTATCTGCTTTTAAAAGCAGTCCCTTTACAAATCTGTAAAAGAACAGACTGTCATCCCAGAAAGGATAAGAAACTCTGTTTGTCATAAGCATATGTCTCATATGTCTTTCTGCCTTGTCTTCATACAAATAGCAGTTATAATAAACATCCATATAATAATAGCACAGTGCCGCAAGGGTATATATTTTAGAAATATTACCCGTAGTAAATCTTATGCAGTTCTCACTTTCCATTATATTAATCATTGTAAGCAGATACTCGCTTGCCATCTGGTAATCTCCTGCACTTATACAGTTTACAGAAAGGTTATGAAGAATATCCTCTATACATTGAATATTATTTTTCTTTAAAAATACAGATGAAAGCATAACATTAGTTTTTCTTGTTTTAAAAACCAGTTTTTGCTCATATCTTTCTTTTAACATGTTATTATATATAAGGCTTAAAGCAGATGTAGCATATCTGTGTGACTCTTCATATTCCTCACGCTGAGAGCACATATATGCACTTGACTGTGAATAATCTATATCATCATCTGCATCAAAATGTATATATTTTTCCTTTTCTTTTGTTATATATGCAAGGTATTTATAGCATCCTATACTATGTGCATAAACATGCTTTCTGTTATACATATTAACAATTGCAAATGTATTGCCAACATCATAAGCTAATTTTAATGACCTGCCAAAATATACTGGTTTTTGCATACCATTTTCTATTTTTTTCATAATTTCCGGGCTTCTTTCTTTACATAAGCCATAGAGATATATAGCAGAATTAATATATCCATTTTCTAATATTTCTTCTAAAAATGCGTCAGTTGGTTCCACATAATAAATATTAGAAAACAGCATGTCACACCAAAGGCCAATAGCAAGATGATATGCTAATTCCGTCTTCATTACTAATTTTTTATCTTTTAATTTTTCTGCAATTGCCATACATTCTTCAACAAGTTTTTCTGCCGTTTCTCTTTGTTTAAAATAAATCTGCGACATGACAAGAAGATAATTGCAATTGTAATGATAATACAAATTATCACTTTCTTTTATGATACTCTTCATATCTTCACAGATTAATAAAGCATGTTCAGGATTATTAGTATTAACATCAATTGTGGCATACAGATTTAATACTTCAGCTTTTATATCAATATCATCTACTGCCTTATCCACAATTATCTTTTCATGTATAATTCCTATATAATACAATGCCTGCTGAAAAGAAAGTGTATATATCATATCACGAATTTTATTTAAATAATTTGGTATTTTATCAGCTTCAAATATAAATGTCTCGTTCATCTCAACATCATCATTAAGAGACTCCACATCATATGTAAGATTTCCTGTAACTATTCTTCTATATAATTCAGACCATGAATTCTGCATATATACAGGAAGATAATATGATTCATTTATGCTGCATTCAAAAGCAATATTGCAGGAATCACTTTTATTAACAAAAGCCGCAAGAAGGTCAAGTACTGAACTGCAGGACAAATGAAGCTTGTCCAGTACTATAACAAGAGGCATTTTCTTTGAAATATAGTTGTATATATTAATTATTCCCTCAAGAAGCTTTTCCTGTTCAAATTCAACCTCATTTGGAAATGGTTCTTCTTGTCTGTAGCAAAGTCCGTCATTAATATAACTTACAAAGATTATCCTTTGCAAATAATAAACATTACATTCCTTAACAAACTCTTCTACAGACATTGTTTCAGAAAATAATTCATAATATAATTCCCTTATCCATCTCATAAATGGCTCATATGCTCCCTGCATATCATAAGCCTCAAATTTATGATAAAGCAGTTTAAAGTTTACACCTTTAATGTCTTTATAATCTTCAACAGGTATATCATAATTACTATAATACTTTAAAAAAAGCATGTTATTCTTCTTTTTAGTAAGGTGTGATACAAGTGACCTTACTATCTGAGAATGAAATTTTTCTTTCATACGCTAACCCCTCTTTACTAGAATGAATTAATTATTCTTATTTTCTCCAGTAATTCTTTATATACTTCTATTTCATTTTCTTTATCAGTATATTTTTCGATAATTATACTAAATTCATCATTAAAGTTCTTAAGTAATCTGTCTGCAAACTTATTCTTCATTCCCTCAATTTTTTCTTTAAATATGTTTACTTCCAAAGTAAATCGGCTGCTTATTTCATCATATAATTCACCTATAACCTGAGAAAGAGCATTTTTAAGGCTTGCCTTATCTTCTGTTTTTCTCATTTCTCCTGAGAAATGTTCTGCAAAGTTATCTATAACTTCCGTAACATCTATATTAATTACAGGCAGTTCTATGGCATTCAGAGTCTGCTCCACCAATAATTTAAAATGTGCCGGCTCATAATGTTCATCAGTAGTATCAAAGTTTTCAATAATTGTTGTATATAGCTGTCTCTTTAAAAGAAGCACATCTATTACTTTTGAAAATACATTTTCAATGCTGTCTGAGGCATCCGCAGAAAAGTCTCTTATATTGTCAAGGGCATCAGATGCATCAAGATAGTAATATCTTTCATCATATGTGTACACTTCCCTTGTTGTCTGTCCCCATGTCCATGGAAGATACCACTTTGAAGTTTCTTTTTTGCATGAGTCAAAATGAGTTTCTATTCCTTCTTTTTCTGTAAGGTGTGAATATGATCTGTTATTTGCTCTCATTTCTCTAAGGGCATTTGCCTTCTGCTTTTCAATTTTCATATATAATTCGCCAAATATTTCTTCAATACTTGCATTTATCTTATTAATCTTGCTTCCAACATTTTTCTTCTGGGCTATTATTTCTTCCCTGTCATAGTTTTTAAGCCTGTTTATTCTGTTATTAAGCACCTTTTCATAGTGATAAAGCAGTGTTTTTAATTCGTCTCTGGCTACAGGCACAAATGTTGATGCTTTGGCAGCAAGTAATATATCCTTTTTATTAATTACTTCTTCAAATATTTCCCTAATGGCATTGATGTTACCTATTTCAGCTAATGTTTCATTAGTTAAGTCTCCATGTGCATTAAGGTCATTATATATTTTCATCTCATGTTCATTATATTCACTTTTATCTTTTTGTGACATATTATAAGCAGCAGATGATATAAATACCGGATTTTTGCACTGTTCAAGTATAGCATACTTTGTATTATAATTATTCTTTCTGTATGTATCAAATGTTCTTACAGCATGTTTTAACAGCTTGTCCTTAGCGTCTTCCATGGCTTCCTTTAATGATTCTCTTGACCATATCATATCTCTAAGTCCATCATCAAATCTGCTGCACACAAGAACAAGCTTCTTAGTTCCTTTGTTAGGAAGCTGTGACATAAGAAGTTCTATATCATTATTATCAAGGAAACCTGTTGCTTTACTTAAGAAGAATACAACATCGCAGACTTCCATGAATTTCTTGGTTTTATTAGTTCTGGAAGTAATAGGATCACTTAATCCCGGTGTATCAACTATAGATATTTCCTTTAATTCTTCA
Source organism: Lachnospiraceae bacterium (assembly GCA_024691145.1). Classification (GTDB taxonomy): domain Bacteria; phylum Bacillota; class Clostridia; order Lachnospirales; family Lachnospiraceae; genus JAILNW01. The sequence goes on along the minus strand of JAILNW010000230.1, from coordinate 4,223 downwards.
ATATTAACAAACAAAGTAACTGACTTTACAAGAGGAGTATATTTTCCATTCTCTCCAACATACTGGTTAAGCTCGTTCATAAGGAGATCATAGGATTCAAACTCGATGCTTTCCGATCCCTTTTTAGTATATTCATAAGGGTTAATGTCCCTTTCCTCAATCATCTCAAGAATTTCTCTTGCAACAACATTTTCAGAAGTTGTTTTATCAGAAGCAGCCTTTTCCTTAAGATATGACCACTCATCATCTGTATAATACTCAACTTCTATACTGTTAACACTTGAGTACTCAATTCTTGTTAAAGCAGCAGTTTTAGGAGTTACAGCTTTAGGCAATATGTCCTTTCCAGAGAATAAAAACGTATTTAAGAACGAAGACTTTCCTGCCTTTACTCTTCCTATAATACCTATATTAAGTTTTCTGTCTTCCCTGAAAAAATCATCTGTCTTCAATATGAAGTTTTTACGTAATGATTCTAAGTCAGTTACATCTATATCTTCTATGTATGGCTGTATCACATTGACTACACTATCAATTTTTTCTAAAAAGACCTGAAATTCTCTTTCATCATCTCTTGATTTATTGAATATCTCCATAAGCGTACCTCCATCGGTGCAATTAGTTTCTTATACTCTTAATTAAATCTTCTATCTTGGACAAATCTTCCTTGATCTGTTTTATCTGTTTATTCTTTTCTTTTTCTTCTATATTGATTCTCATCTCAATATCTTCTATTGATTTATCAAGAAGTTCCTTTTGTTTATAAATATCCTTTTCAAGATCATCATTAATCGTATCAAAGTAACTTCTTATCTCACTGTCCACAGCATCCACAGTCTGTGATGCAACAACATCTATTATCTGTCTCGCAATTTCATCAGCTCTCTTTTCTTTAACCTTTGACTGGCTGACATTTATTGTTCTGTCGATAAATGAACCTGCAAGTGCACCAATTGATATTCCTATAGGTCCAAATACAGCACCTACTCCTGCTAATGCAAATGGCATTACTTTTCTTGTTGTATCATATATTTTCTCATCAGTTAATGATTTTTCAATATTAAACTTTATATTTTCATCGTTAAGTACATCAATGCTTATCATTGATGATATTTTCTTAAGATACTTCTGAATACGTGGTTCAAACTCGGTTTTTATGCTTATTGCAACTGCATTTCTTACAATAACATTAATTCTGTCATTAACACTCTTTTCATTCTGAATCATTGATGAAATCTCAGGAAGGGCATTTTCAAGATTATCAAATATTTTCTGTCTTATTGATAAAACACAGTTTTCAAGCTGTTCCTGAAATTCTGCTTTTTCCTTTGCCATTTTTTTAAGCAGTTCGTAAACACCTGTATTTAATTCCTGCTTTTCTATCTCAAGTTCTGAAAAACTTAAATCCTGTTTGTTAAGCTGGTCATTAAGGAAGTTTCTATACTCATTAAGTATTGTAACAAACATATCTCCATATTTATTTTCAAATATCTTAATGGCATTATCCTGTATCTCATACAAAAATGTCTTAAAGTCTTCTACCTTTACATCCCTGTAGGATTCACAAACGCCTATCTTTATCTCCGATTTTGTAATGATTTTCTTTATAATACCTTCTACAAGTTTCTTGCAGTCTTCAATCTCTTCTTCTGAAATTCTTGCACTTTTAGTGAGAATGACATAGAGTGGCATCTGGTGAAGGTCTAGTTCTGCAAGGAATGATTCTATATTCTCCTTAAGAACCGGCTCATCAACAGCTATAGCCAAGATATATGCAAGGCTGTTCTCAACATACTGGTCAATAGCCTTGTTATGTAATTCGATTCCTGAGTCAAAACCTGGCAAGTCCACGATTTTAACATTGAGTATATCCTTAAGAAATGGATTATCATACTCAATTTTAATAAGTTTTGTATCTTCTATTGTAAGGTCTTTAACTGGCAGATCTTTAATCTTAAGAAACTGCTTCTTGTCTTCGTTATCAATTCTTATTACCTTATTCTTCCCATAGTAAATCTCTGTAGGTACTGCAGTTTCAGGTGTAATATCTACAGAAAGAATTTTCTTTTCAACTAGTGCATTAATTAATGAACTTTTTCCTGTACTAAAGTTTCCAATAACAGGTGAAGTTACTCTAAAGTACTTAATTTCCTTATACATATCGTCAAGCTCAGATATGTTAACTTCATACTTTTCCATAATCGACTTTGTTTCGGTTATGTTATTTAAATATTTATTTACACACTGCATAGTGAGCCTCCAAAAATTTAATTTCCCCTGTTTAAACACTTTATCTATTCTATTATATAACTTTTTGGAAAAATTTGCAATATTTTAGAATAAATAGCCACGTTTTTTGTTATTTTTCATATATTATAATATGGGTGGTTTTCTTTATTGGAGGGATTTATATGGAATTAACAAATAAGAAAATAGGGTTTGCATTTACTGGTTCTTTCTGTACTTATGAGGTAATTTTCCCTGTTTTATCTGATATATGTGATATGGCTGAAATGGTTCTTCCTATTATGTCATTTTCATCTTACAATATTGACAGTCGTTTTGGAAAAGCAAAGGAACATATAGCTAAAATCGAAGAACTTACAAAATCAAAGATTATAACTACAATCGAAGGTGCTGAACCTATTGGACCTAAAAGTCTTATAGATGTTCTTATTATTGCACCTTGTACAGGCAATACAATAGCAAAACTTGCAAATGGCATCACCGACACTCCTGTTTTAATGGCTGCAAAGGGACATCTAAGAAACAATAAACCTGTTGTAATCTTCTTATCAAGCAATGATTCTCTTGGTAACAATCTTAAAAATATAGGTATATTACTTAATTCTAAAAATATTTTCTTTGTGCCTTTTAATCAGGATAATTATGTTAAGAAGCCTAATTCCATGGTTTCACGCCCTGAATTAATTATTCCGGCAGCAGAATCAGCCTTGGATAACAGACAGATACAGCCTATTATAGTCTGACAAGTTAATGGCAGGAGTACTTATCTCCTGCCATAATCAGCTGTATTATATTTTATTGAAGTGGGAAGCCTACACCAAAAGCTGTTCCCATTGATATACATACGGAATTCTTATACTGTTTAAAATATAATGCATTGGCAGTACCATCATGAATTAGTGTAACCTTCTCATCTTCTCCGATAATGCTGCTAAGCTTATTTGATAAATAGTCAGCATAGTTATCAGCTATACCTGACATCTTGGAATATCCCCCTCTTACTGCATTTAATTTTCCTGCAACAGTATAATTAGCAATTCCCATTATTATCTCATTTTTCAAATGTGAGCCTTTTTTGTCCACTTCTTTATATGTATCAGTAATGGTTTTTACAATAAATCTGTCAAGAAGGTAGCTTTCGCTTTCTTCCTCCTTAGGATCATCAAATATTATCTGCATATGAAGTGATGGTATGTTATCAAGTCTCTTTTCACTGACAACGTGTCCATTCTTCTTCTCAACCACACATCTCTTTACGTTGGTCTGGCCAAAATCAAATACAAGAAATCTTCCATCCCTCTGTTTTATCTGTGTTGCGCATCCCATAATTCCTATATGTGAGGAATTACTGAATAACAGTATATTATAAGGTTTTACATTAGCTAACTTAAATACTTCTATTGCATATTCCTTTAACTTTTCACCAAATATGCCATTAGCAAGGCCTCCAACAAGTATAACATTCTCTAGCTGTGCCCAATATTTCCAGTGTTCATCAGTCCAGTTTCTTCTTGCTTCTCTGTTTTCCTTTAGTCCGGTCTTTAAAGTTAAAAGTATAAGACCTAATCTGTGTCCAAACTTCTTAACTATCTCATTGGCTCTGCTATTTAGTTCTTTATTATTAGACTCAAGGTATAATGATACTACTTTTGACAGCTCTTTGCTATTGGCATTAGTAACATCTATCTTAAGATACTCTGCATTCTCTTTTATATAATCATTTATAACCTTGGTGCTGAATATGTCTCCTGCCATACAGCCCTCTATCTCAGGTTCAATTCCACTGACAGGCAGTTTAGCAAGAACTACCTTATTAATAGAACACTCTGCATCAATATATCTATATTCATTATCTATATTTTTATATACTTCTTTATCCAATACTTTCACAAAAGGGTTTTTCAATGAAACGTACCTTCCTTTCGCAGTTATTATTTCACATGTAAGAATTATACCATTATTTACCATTTTAGTCA
>JAILNW010000258.1 GCA_024691145.1 Lachnospiraceae bacterium | reverse complement strand
GGGAGAAGTAGTGCATTTGCAAGCAATGATGATAGCATAATGAAGTTTGAAGAAACTGATGTTGAGACTGAGAATCAGGAAGAGTGTGACGAGTTAGATGATTTTAACGGAAGATATATTATAAGATTTCTTCTTGGAGACAGTACCGTTACAATGAAGGATTACTTTGACATTAATAAAAGTGGTGAAGTAAATCTTCAGGATGTACTTGATTGTGACAGATTGCTTGAATATGGTGAGGACTATGTTAAGGTTATTGAAGCAAGAGGTGAAGCTTCAGATAACAGTCCAGCCGCAGATGATGCAAGTCAGGATGATTCTAAAGATGTAGAAAATATCGAAGATGAAGATTCTAAAGAACCAAAGGAAAGTGAAGATGCTAAGGAAAGCAGGATGGTTTATGCTGATGTAAGTAATTCAGGCTGGACTGAATGCTACATTTACTCATGGGAACAGGGCGAACAGTTAACTAAGATGGAGAAGGTTGGCAACGATGCCCATGTATTTGCTGCATCACTTCCAGAAGGAGTTAATGAATTCCTATTTATTAATAATGATAAAAAAGAATGGGGCAACTCTAATCAGACAGATAATGTAAACTTTGTGGAATCCGGATACATTTATACTTTTTCTAACAGTAATGGTGAGAAGTATAGTGGAAGCTGGTCAAAGTATGAAGATTAGGGGGTGCTTTAGATGAATTTAAAGAATTTTTCAATTATACTAATAGTTATGTCACTTTGTATAGGAGTAACTGGATTTATATATGCAAAGGCAGGTAATAAAGAAGCTGTTTTAATTAATGGCTATCCTGTATATGAAGGAGATACTATTGTTGCAACATATTCCATGGAAACAGGGGACAGAGTTTTATCGGGGTATTATAGTGTTATAAACTATAATCAGGATATATTAGAAATATATGATGTTGTTTCAGATGAAGAACATTTATCATATAGTAACAATGCAAAGAATGAATTCAGAATTATAAAAACTGATGCAATAGATGGTTTTAGTTATAAGGAAAAAACAGATGTTGTTAAAGTGTATTTCAGGGTAAAGAATACAAACGAATCAGAGTATAATATTACTTATAAGATCAGAGAAATGTATGAGTATGATAAGGAAACTATGATTGATACACCAGTTGCTGATTATAAGGATATGACATTCATGCAGCTTTCTTTCTTAACATCAGAGAACCAGGAAGAGGAGCCCGCAGAGACTGAAGAACCATCAGAGACTGAAGAATCTGTTATTACAGAGGAACCAGCTGAAGTAACAGAGGAACCAGCTATTATTGAAGAAGATGAAGTTCCAGAGGCACCAGAGGCAACTGAGTTACCTGAGGAGGAGCCAAAGGAAGAAGTAACAGAGGAGCCAGTAGCAACAAAGGAACCTGTTGTAACAGAGGAGCCAGCAGTAACAAAGGAACCTGTTGTAACAGAGGAGCCAGCAGCAACAAAGGAACCTGTTACAGAGACAGATAAGCCAGCAGCAACTATGGCTCCATCTAATAACAATAATAACTCAGGAAATACTGAAGGCAATACAGAAGATACTAAGAGTTTTGATGATTATTATGATGAATATTTTGATAATGGTCCATCAGTAATTATTGATGATGAAGGAGAAATTCTTGCGGATACACCTTCTTATGTAACTGGATCAGAGAATGCTGTTAGTACAGGGGATAAAACAGATGTTAAGTCAACAATTGTTATGATTATAGCTTCACTCTTTGGATGCGGTGGTGTAGGAGGATTAATATTGTCTACAAAGAGAGGATACTAATAAATATTTGCAATTAGAATGATTATATTATATAATGATACATGGATTGTTATGTCCATGTATCATTTTTTTGTTTGGATGTGATTTTGTGAATGATAAAGACTATATGAGAATGGCACTGGATCTTGCCATAAAGGGAGTGGGACATACGTCACCTAATCCTATGGTGGGCTGTGTTATTGTTAAAGATGGAAGAATAATAGGAAAAGGTTATCATGAAAAGTGTGGAGAACTTCATGCTGAAAGAAATGCCATAAAGAATAGTACAGAAGATTTAAGTGGTGCAACCATGTATGTGACACTTGAACCATGCTGTCATTATGGAAAGACTCCGCCTTGTACAGAGGCAATTATAGAGAATAAGATAAAAAGGGTAGTTGTTGGATGTACTGACAATAATCCTTTAGTCAGCAGCAAAGGAATTAAGATATTAAGAGATGCTGGAATTATAGTGGATGTTGGTGTACTTTCTGATGAATGTCGAAGAATTAACGAGGTATTCTTCCACTACATAGAAACAAAGAGACCTTATATAGTTATGAAGTATGCCATGACTCTTGATGGCAAAATCGCAACATATAGCGGGGATTCAAAGTGGATTAGCTGCAGTGAGTCCAGAGAACATGTTCATACCTTAAGAAAAAGATATAAGGGCATTATGGCAGGTATTGAAACTGTTATAAAAGATGATCCGATGTTAAATTGCAGAATAGAAGATGGTGTAGATCCAGTAAGAATTATATGTGATTCCCACCTTAGAATAGATATAAATAGTAATATTGTAAAGTCTGCAAAGGATATACAGACTATAATAGCAACTAACAGTACTGATAAAAAGGCAAAGGCTCTTAAGGATTATGGCATTGAGGTTATTAATATAGACAATAATGATGAAAGTTTTGTTGATTTTAATAAGCTAATGGATATATTAGGTTCTAAAGGAATTGACAGCATTCTTGTAGAAGGCGGAGGAACCATTCATGGAGAACTTTTAAAACTTGGCTTAATAAATAAAGTATATGTATATATTGCTCCTAAAATTGTTGGGGGATTAGAGGCACCTTCTCCTGTAAAGGGCAGAGGTTTTAATTATATGAAGGATGCTCTTACGCTTAAGAATGTAACTTATGAAACAATTGGAACAGACATAGTTGTATCGGGCTATGTGGACACTAATAGAAAGGAATAGACTATGTTTACAGGCATTGTTGAAGAGACAGGTATTATTGGCAAGATAAAGAATGGTATAAGTTCAAAGGTGTTAACAATAGATGCAGATATTGTCTTAAAGGACACTAAGATTGGTGACAGTATAGCTGTTAATGGGATTTGTCTTACTGTTACCGGAATTCATGGTAATTCATTTGAGGCAGATGTAATGCATGAAACTATTAACAGAACTTCTCTTAAAAATCTTAAGGAAAAAAGCAGGGTTAATCTTGAAAGAGCCATGGCTGCAAATGGAAGATTTGGCGGACATATAGTTTCAGGGCATGTTGACGGTACCGGATTCATTACTGATATAAAAAAGGATGATAATGCAGTCTGGTATACAATAAAAACTAAAGAGAATATAATGAAATATATAGTAGAAAAAGGTTCTATTACTATAGATGGAATCAGTCTCACTGTTGCTGCTACAGGAAGTGATTATTTTAAGGTTTCTGTTATTCCTCATACAAGGGAAGTAACTAATCTAAGAGACAGGGAGATTAATGACATTGTTAATCTTGAGTGTGACATAATTGGCAAATATGTGGAAAAATTGATGTTTTCTCAAAAACAAGAGTCTGGTGAAAGTAAGATAACTCTTGAATTTTTAAGGGAAAATGGTTTTTAATAATAAAGTTAGGCAGGTATTATAGATGGATAATGTATTTATGTTTAATTCAATTGATGAAGCATTAGAGGATTTAAGACAGGGAAAGATAATTCTTGTTATAGACGATCCTGACAGAGAGAATGAGGGAGACTGTATCTGTGCTGCAGAGTTTGCTACTCCTGAAAATGTAAATTTTATGGCGTCATATGCTAAAGGTCTTATTTGTATGCCTATGACTAAGGAATATACAAAGAAGCTGGGGTTAGAGCAGATGGTGGATAATAACACAGATAATCATTCTACAGCGTTTACTGTTTCAATTGATCATGTGGAAACAACAACTGGTATATCAGCATTTGAAAGATCAGTTACAGCAATTAAGTGTGTAGATGATAATGCAAAACCTGAGGACTTTAGAAGACCTGGTCATATGTTTCCTCTTGAAGCAAGGGATGGAGGGGTTCTTAAAAGAACAGGTCATACTGAGGCAACTGTTGATCTTATGAAGTTAGCTGGTCTTAAGGAATGTGGTCTTTGCTGTGAGATTATGAGTGATGATGGTACGATGATGAGAACTCCAAAGCTTATTGAGTTTGCAAAGGAGCATAATCTTAAGATTATTACTATTGCTGATCTTGTTTCCTACAGACTTAAGACAGATTCTCTTATAAGCAGGGAAGCTAAGGCTCATTTTCCAACTAAGTATGGTGAGTTTGAGATATATGGTTATGTTAATAAGTTAAATGGTGAGCATCATGTGGCTCTTGTGAAGGGCGATATAACAGATGGGAAACCTGTTCTTTGCAGAGTTCATTCTGAGTGCCTTACTGGTGATGCCCTTGGTTCAAGAAGATGTGATTGTGGTGAGCAGTATGCTGCAGCCATGAAGGCTATTGAAAAAGAGGGAAGAGGAGTTCTTCTTTATATGAGACAGGAAGGAAGAGGAATCGGACTTATTAATAAGCTTAAGGCATATGAACTTCAGGAAAAGGGATATGATACTGTTGAAGCTAATATAAAGCTTGGCTTTGCTCCGGATTTAAGAGATTATGGTATTGGAGCCCAGATACTTTATGACCTTGGTGTAAGGGATATAAGATTATTAACTAACAATCCTACTAAAATCGCAGGACTTTCAGGCTATGGATTAAAAGTTGTTGAAAGAGTTCCGATAATTATGGAACCACAGAAAGATGACTTATTTTATTTGAAAACAAAGCAAAATAAAATGAATCATATGACAGATTATTAAATAAATATAAGATGCTTGTAAATGATAATTTATCTTTTTTGTAAATTTTATCTTTTACAAGCTTTTTTTGTATGGTAATATTTGTAAGGATAATAATTTATCCAATGGGTGTTTTTGGTTTCATTAATTGTAGCTGGAATTACAGGATTTAAAATGATAAAAAAATAAAATTATATTTAATGTATTGTTAACATTTTTTGTCTATTTAGTATATTTACTTTAGCTATCATTGTATGATATTATTTAAAGGATGGATGATTTTTGGTTAAAATGGGTGGAACTTTTGGGATTATTTAAGGAGGATTTTTTGTTATGGTAACACAAAAGAACAAAACTAAACAACTGATAGCTTTTATTATGTCAGTGGTGCTTCTTGTTATTTCGGGTTTGGGCATGTCTAAGTCTTTTAGAACATATGCATATAACGAAGTACAGCTTGACAAGACAGATGCTTCATTATCAGGCATACCAGCTAATTTGTCTCCAGTATACAACAAAGATACTAACGAGCAGATGTATGTAGCAAAGTCAACATTTTATGATTATTATTCTGACTCTCAGGTTGGAAGCGGTGATCAGCCTAAGGCAATTGATGACGGTGTGTATGGAACTGATAACAGAGCAACAGAGAACTCTTTTACAAAGTTCAACAATGTATTATTAAACACAAAGAATTATGCTGATGTTAATAAGACAGCTGCTAAGTATCCTATGTATCTTGGATTATTCTTCAGTAACCAGGCAGATAAGGATAATGGCGGATTTTATTATAATAATAGCAATGATGCCAATATTGCAAAGAACTTTTATCTTGGTGCCAACTCTTCTCAGCAGGGTGGAGGAAAAGAAGGTGCTGTAACAGATATTAATACAGCAACTCAGGGACTTGTAGATAATAAGCTTGACGCAAATGGCAACATTACTCAGACAAATGGTAATAATAAGGATTTGCTTCCATTCTTTGATAAAGAATATCTTACTAATACAAAGTTTGAGAATTCTTCACTTAGTCTTGCTAAGATAAATGAGAATGTTTCATTCCCATTCAGAAAGACTGACAAGAGTGGTGTTACTTATTATGAGTTTGACAGCAGAAAAGATACTGTAAGATTTAATTCAGAAGGACAGTTAGATTATCTTGGAATTAATAAAGAGCAGGTTTATGATCAGAAGAAAGAAGAGGGTGTTAGCGTAAAACCAGGATTCTTCCCATATAACTCACCTGCTGACAGCGATTCTACAAGACTTAATTATGGATTTGGTACAAAGATAGAGATTCCATTTAATATGACTGTAGATGGTAAAGTTAATGGACAGGATATTGTATTTGAATTCTCTGGTGATGATGATGTATGGGTATTCATCGATGGATATCTTGCACTTGATATAGGTGGCGGACACAGCAGAGTTGAAGGAAAGATTAATTTTGCTGATCTTGCATCAACTGTAAGTGGTGTTAAGAATAACACAGTAGCTTTTGCACAGAGAAACTGGTGGTTTGTAGAGAATAGAAATTATTCTTCAAATGATAACGGACTTAATGATGTATTAAATCAGGGAGAGACAGTTCCTGGTATTTATAAAAACAAGACAGATGCTTTTGTTAATGAGTTAAAGGAAAGCCTTAAGGATACTGAGAAGGTTCATACACTTACTTTCTTCTACATGGAAAGAGGTAAGATTGAATCTAATATGATGATTAACTTTAACCTTCCTGAGCCAAATCAGTTACAGGTTAATAAGACAGTAGATTACAGCGATGTTAATGCTGCACTTTTAAATCAGACAAAGGTACTTGCTGATAAAGAAGAGTTCCAGTTCCAGGTTATAGATAAGGACTTAAAGATTGAGAACAATGTAACACTTTCTAATGGAGA
>JAILNW010000229.1 GCA_024691145.1 Lachnospiraceae bacterium | reverse complement strand
TAAATTATTTTAGATTATTTCTCAAACATATAAAATAACATTCGCCACTATAGTGAAAAAAGCCAGAAGCAAATTCGCTTCTGGCTTAGTAATAATTCTTTATTAATCAATCTTCTTAGCTATAACAACAAATCTTCCATTATCTGTATGATAACTACATGTTGAAAGTGTTATAAATCTGTCTCCCTGTCCAAACTTACACATATCTTTTGTTATTGCTGTATTATATAATGCTTTATCAAATACATTATCAAGGAATAACTGATATCCCTCTGGGCAGCTAGCTCTTGTAAACTTATAATACTTAAAGCTCTGATCACTTGCTTTTAAAATCTTAGCATAAAATGCAACCATAACTTCATAATTTCCAGCTTCATAAAGAGTATCAAATGTTATATATTTATGTTCCTGATAATAATCATAGTTCGCATACTTCTTAAGTGAACCAAACATTGTCTGATTCTTCATGTTATGTCCATAAATAATTATATTAGACTCATCAGCACCTATCTGACTGTTAGCATCAATAAATAATGTTCCTGCCTTTAAATAGTTACCACGAAAATCTTTATCAAGGTAATAATTCTGATCCTCAGGTGTAAACATTACAGGATTGTTGATAGGAGTTCCATCTATAGTCAACCATCCAATAAGATCATTATTTTGATTATAATAATCCTTTAAATGCTCTAACATCTCTGGTGTTGGTGTAGGTGTTGGTTCAGCCTCTTCACCTTCTTCTGCTGCAAGTGGAACTTCTTCTTCCTTTATCTCAACAGGTTTTTCTGTCGGAGCACATGCATAGTTAGCTGTACCAGCTGTGCTTGCTTTAATTGTCCTCATATCATTTGAACAATACAAAACAGCACCTGCAATGTTAAGTACAAATAAAAATGCAGCTATTGACATAAATCTACTTTTTTTCTTCTTTGCCTGGTAAAGTTCACGATCATATCCATCATCATAATCATAAGAATCATCTATGATATAGTAGTACTCTTCTTCACTATAATCATAGCAATTAGATACAGAATCAAATAAATTCTCAGTATTCTTGAAATTCATATAAAATTCCCCCGCTTTAAAAAACAAACCTTCCAAAAGTATCATAGTGTGATCTAATCCCAATATAAATCACATCAGCCATATCTGTAAACCACCATAGTCTTCATCCCTATAATCCTATTATACCACAGTTTTCTGAAACTGCAATAGTTTTTTAATATTTAATTAATACATTTTCCGAGAAAAAATTTCTTATCAAATAAAAAAGACTGGCAGTTAATACCAGTCTCCTTTATTATTAATTTGTAAGTTACATTCACATTATGCAGCTTTCTTACGAAGAGCAATTGCAACACCTGCTAATGAAACTACACCTAAAACTGCTGCAGTAGCGATTGGAGCCATATCTCCAGTCTTTGGAGAAACGTCATTACCCTGAGCATCTACCTTAGTGTCATCAGTCTTAGTCTCTTCTGTCTTAGTATCGTCAGCTTTCTTCTCGTCAGCCTTAGCATCATCTTTCTTGTCATCAGTCTTAGCATCGTCAGTCTTCTTGTCATCAGTCTTAGCAGTTGGATCATAATTATCTTTAACTTCAAGAACCCAATTCTCTCCATCAACTTTAGCAACTAAAGTGATTGCCTTAGAATCAGCATTCTTAATTGCATTTGAAAGTAAATCAGTATTCTCAATCTTGAATATACCTTTGTTATCTTCTGCACCTGCTACATATAATGCTACTAAAGCACCACTCTCAGCAGTTCCGTCATCATATGCAACTACAGGAAGTTTGTAAATACCATCAGAAACTTTTTCCATCTCGAATGGCTTGTCTCCCCAGCCTGCAAATGCAGTTGCAGTTGTTGCCTGTGCTCCAGCACCACCAAAATCAGTACCAGCATTCCATGCATTCATAACAACTCCGTCAGCGCCGTTGATAGCTTCTGCGCTTGCATCAAACTGAACGTAAATAGTCTTTTCTCCAACTTTCTCTCCAGCCATTGCTACTGAACTTAATCCTGCTACCATTGTAGCTGCCATTGCCATTGTTACAATTCTTTTCAATAATTTTTTCATAATGCATCCCCATTTCTAAAAAATAAATTAATAACTATCCGTCTACTGATGTAGAACCTATATATAATATTACACTGATTTCTTAAATTTTTCAATTGTACATATGTGACAATTTTTCAAAGTTTTTTTCTACATTTTGGCTAACATTCACTAATTTTCTAGCTTCTCCGAATATACTTATGCTAACTTTGTGAAAACTGGCATTTATATTTTATTAATTGACATTTTTTTACAATTTTTAACATAAAAATATTTCATATTATTATAAACACATTAACAACTAACTCTGCTTATTATATAAAAATACAGATTTAAATGGATAATTGTATTTACAATTCCATCTAAATCTGTTAAAAGTCCGATTATTATATACTATTCAATCTTTGAACATGCAACAGCCAATGAACCTGGTCCAATATGACATGCTACACTAAGTGATAATATATCTATATCCACATCAAGCATAGGATACATCTCTGCCAGTTCATCCCTTAACTCTTTTGCAATCTCTTCATTCATGGTATGTACAACACTAAGTCTTAACTTGCCACTGTTAAGATAATCTGTAAATCTTTCATTAATATCTTTACTTATAGCCTCTATCATAGTACTCTTGGCTGCTTTAATACCTCTTGTCTTTGCAAATGCATCGAGTTTCTCACCCTGAATAGTAAGAACAGGTTTAATATTAAGCACAGTAGCGATAGCCGCACCTGCAGTTGTTACTCTTCCACCCTTTTTCAAATACTTAAGATTATCAACTGTTATGTATATAGATGATTCCAGCTTGTCATTCTCAAGAATCTCTTTAATCTCCTCAGCATCTTTGCCTTCCTTAGCAAGCTTTATTGCATCAAATACAGACTGCTTTAAAGTAACTGATATACGCTGATTATTAACAACAAATACCTTTCCATCGAACTCATCTGCCATAGACATTGCTGTTGCACAGCTGCTGCTAAGGCTGCTTGACATAGGAATATATAGCACCTGGTCATGATCCTTAAGCAAATCGTTCCACAAATCCATTACTTTTCCAATTGCAGGCTGAGAAGTTGAAATCTCTGCTCCTTCATCTAACTTTTTATAAAATTCATCTTGTGTTAAATTAATGTCTTCATAATATTCTTCGCCATCAATACTAAATGGCATCGGTATAACAGTTATACCAAGCTGTGCTGCCATATCGGCTGTTATTCTGCTGTTACTGTCTGTTACGATAGCTATATTTCCCATAAAACTCTCCTTAACACTACCCTTTTTAAGGTTGTTTTTATTTTGATTATAAATCTATACAATAAAAATTTTATCAGTGCTTTAATAATTTGTCAAGTTTTATTTTAAATTAATATCAA
>JAILNW010000223.1 GCA_024691145.1 Lachnospiraceae bacterium | reverse complement strand
CGTTATTCTACCAGCTGAACTATACCCCTAAATCCTTATTTAGTATACAACGGATTTTTATAATTGTCAACCCCTTTTTTTAGTTTTTTTTCGTAAAATTTTTATTTTTTTCTTCTCTCTCTTTTTATCATTAATTACAGTTTCAATAGACATAATGATATGTTATAATATTAATAGTAATTACTTTTTAGAAAGGAAAAGCCGGTTATATAGCGGTTGTTTAATATTATGTCTGCAAAGGGAAGTTTCATTTTAATATCAGTAGCAGCTGTGATTTGTGGTTTAATAGTTATTGCTGTAAGCATGTATGACAAGATAAAACCTAGTACCACCAACATGGATTTATATAATTATTACAAAATGTCCTACGATTCAACAGACTCTGCAGTACTAATACTGCAGGATGAGATAAGTTCAGAAGCAGTATTTATTGATAATAACTTAATGTATATTGAAAAAAGCGTATTACCCTCCATCAATAGCAGATTCTGCTGGGATGATAAAGCTAATAAACTTATAGTTATTACACCTTCTGAATATATTACAGTTGATTATCAAAGTCTTGATTATGATTCTAACGGCACAAGACAAACCATGGAATCGATAATTATGAAACAGGTTGACGGTAAAACCTATGTTTCATTACCATTTATAACTAAATTCTGTAATATAGAATATAAATATTTTGAGAAACCAAACAGACTTGTTCTTATATATAAATGGAATAAAGATATTACAATGGCTACAGTAAAGTCACAAACTGAACTAAGATATATGGCTACCTCTTCTTCTGATATTTTATCAACACCAAAGGTTGGAGACAAAGTAACTGTTACAGAACAGGATTGTGGCGATGATAAAAAATATACAAAAGTAGCCACTGAAGATGGACTTATAGGATATATGCTTAGTTCATCCCTTAATGCACCATTTACGGAAAAACTGACTAATAATTATAAAGGCGATGATTATGATGCAGCACGTCTTCCATATGTTAGCATGGGATGGTTCTCAGTTGCAGGAAAAAAGGGTAACAGTGAGATAGATAAAATGATAAAAGGCCGCACAGGTATGAATGTTGTATCACCTACATGGTTTGCTGTATCTGATGAAAACGGAAGCATAAGATCATTTGGCACAGAAGAATGTGTTACAACCTGTCACAATGCAAACCTTAAAGTTTGGCCTACGGTTAATGACTTTGATTATGAAAAGGTATCTCTTTATAATGTTATAAAAGACGATTCTAAAAGAAAAACACTTATAGATAATATTATAAAAGAAACACTTGCCCTTAAATGTGACGGTGTCAATATTGATTTTGAACATATTACTAAAGACTCCAGTGCATCATACATAAGATTTTTAAGGGAAATAACAGTAGAATGTCATAAGAACAACCTTACACTTTCAGTTGACAGTTATGTACCTGTTTCCTACAGGTCTCAGTATAAGCTCGATGAAATGTCTGAATTTGTAGATTATGTTGTAATTATGGCATATGATGAGTATGGTGAAGGTTCAAAGAAGGCAGGACCTACTTCATCAATAAAATGGGTTAAAACCGCAGTTGATAAAACATTGGAATCTGTACCAAATAAAAAGGTTGTAATTGGCATTCCATTTTTCATGAGATACTGGAAAGAAAACAGCAAAGGTACAGTAACCTCTACATCAGCACTTAGTATGAGCGATGGCATCGCAACTCTTAAAAAAGCAGGTGTAAAGGCAAGCTGGGATGAATCCACAGGCCAGTACTTCGCTTCCTATAAAAGCGGGAACTATACTTGTAAACTTTGGCTTGAGTCAGCATCCTCAGTAAATTCAAAACTTGAATATATAATGGGTAAAAATGTTGCAGGTGCCGCATACTGGCGACTAGGATATGAAGATGTAACTGAAGTCTGGGATGTAATTGATGATTATCTAAAATAGTACATAATTAATGGCTGTCAAATAGTTGGCAGCCATTCTTAATTAATATTATTATTTTATCATTGCAAATACCAGATCACTCTGAACATATTCCTCGGGTGAATCCATTGAGAAAACTTCACATCTTATATATCCAGTTTTACCCATTATATATTCAAGTTTTGAATTTA
>JAILNW010000215.1 GCA_024691145.1 Lachnospiraceae bacterium | reverse complement strand
TATACTTTTAAAGATGGAAAGATAAAGAGTGTAAAGAATAGTGATTCATCAAGCAATAATATTATAAATATTTATTATAATGGTGATTTGAAGAATGTTTATATTCACTATACAATAGGTAATTCTGGTGAATGGACACAGTTACCAGGTGAGAAGATGGATAAAAAAGGCGGTCTGTTTAACCTTGGGGGAAGTTACTTTATTTCCATTGATTTAGGAGCGGAAACTACTCTTGAGGCTTGCTTCAATAATAATGAAGGTGGCTGGGATAGTAATAACGGAGGAAACTACAGGTTTACACAGCCAGGAACTTATTATGTAGGAAATGGAAAGATTAGTCAATAAGTATTAAATTATGCAGATAGTCCGTATGTATACACAGAGGACTATCTGTAGTATTGTGTATTTGGAATGTTATATAATTTAAGAAGGGATTTTAATTATGAGCAGCACGGTGATTAACAGCGGGGATCAAAGGCAGACAGCTTTTAGGGATAAGTGTGTTAATGTAATATCAAAAACAATAGTAAAGGGATACATTACTTATCATAATGTAAAGAAAACATCAAAGAGACTGGCTAATGAAACAAAACCTTATTTAATAGAGGCAAAGGAAAAAACAGCGTATGCCACAAAGGTATCGGCACAGAATTTAAAAAAATGGTCATATAAGGCATATGTGAATGGCGGAATAATTGCAAGAGATGTTGCTGCAGGTACCGCAAAAACTACATCTGTAGTATTGGAAAAATCCAAAAAAGGAATAATTGTGGTGGGCAAGGCAATTTATGATGTTGTGACATCTATAAGGACATTGATTATGTCCAATAAGAAAAAAATTGCAGGAGCCTGGTGTCTTCTGGTTGCAGGAATGGTATGCTGTTTTGTTGTGGCAGTAGGAGTTACAGTATATAGTGATTTGTATGGAAGCTATACATTCTCGAGTTATAACTGGAACAAGTTTGAAAGTCAGAGGATTAACATGATTAGCAGCCTTGAAAAACAGTATAAGATTGTTGGCATGACAGAAAGCAGCATAGAAGATATACTTGGAATACCTTATTCTGAATCAGAAAAAGAAGGTTGTGAATATGTGGACCTTAGGAACTGCGATTTTGACAGAATTGCAGAGTATCGTATTAATAAAGGCAGCATGAGTCCTCTTGATTTACTTGAAAAGCATTATGTTATAGCTTATAAGAATGGAAAAGCTGTATGGGCTGATGTTATGATATCAGATATTACGGAATAGATTTATCGTAAAAAGTAGTTGCAAAATACAACCCGAGTTTGAGAGTTGAATTAAAAATGTAGAAAAGAGATTTAAAACATAATATTATGACCGTTTAAAATAAAAAACCTGCAGTTCGCTAAAACAGTGGACTGCAGGTTTTTGCTTAATAGATACTGAAGTTCCTGTTACACCAGAAGATATATCCATCACCAGCTTTTAAAGCATGAAAGATATTATCTGCACAATTAAGCCCCTTATCGGCAACTTGTATAGTTTCATACCAACAGGAAGTTTACTGATTGTACATGCTTATTAAATATTTTAAAGTAAAATTTTAGAAATAAATATAAAGTTTTGTAAAATTTCGTACGATAAAATTGAAAGACATATGTTTAACAAGAAGTAAGAGTAGAGAGGATTGATAGGCATGAAAAAGACAGACATAATCAGTCACATGCAACAGAGCAGAGCACAGTATAAGTGCGTCTTTTTTATGGGAAAACTGAATAGTACATTCGTGATTAATAATCGTCTTATTCTGTCGGAGCTGGTATGTCAAGATAGATTAGGCGGTTTTTTGTGTTTTACATGGTTGTACGGTGACCATTAAAGCCGTAAATATAAAAGTAGGAGATGATGAATTTTGAAGATGAAAATCAAAAGAGTATTAGGTATTCTTCTTAGCATAGCATTGGTGCTGGGATTGATGCCACAGATGAGTTCGCCAGCGTATGCGTTGGATAATAATTATCTGACATTTACAGGAACAGCAAACTTTACTATTACAGTAGGTTTATATAAGGGAAATTTGCAGTATCGTACATCTGAAATGAGTGATTGGAGTAATTTGACACCAGGAACTCCAATAGAAGTTATCAATTCAGATCATATTCTATATCTGCGTGGAAGCGGGAATAATAATAAGCAATTATTTGATTCTTATAATCATATAGAAATTGAATCTGAAGGTACAGTTAGTTGTGATGGAGATATAAGGACACTTATTGATTATACTAATCCTGAGGAAGCTACCATGGGTGCCTATTGTTTTTATAATATGTTTAGGAATTGTACAAGTTTAACGAAAGGTCCAGCTTTGCCTGCAACAACTCTAGCAGATTATTGTTATGATGGCATGTTTTATGGCTGTACAAGTTTAGAAGAAGCCCCAGCTTTGCCAGCAACAACTCTTGCAAAATATTGTTACAGTTACATGTTTGATGGCTGTACAAGTTTAGAAGAAGCCCCAGACTTATCAGCAACAACTCTTGCAGATAAGTGTTATAGTTGCATGTTTTATGACTGTACAAGTTTAGAAGAAGCCCCAGATTTGCCAGCAACAACTCTAGCAGATTCTTGTTACATTTACATGTTTGAAGGCTGTACAAGTTTAGAAGAAGCCCCAGATTTGCCAGCAACAACTCTAGCAGATTATTGTTATAGTTACATGTTTGAAGGCTGTACAAGTTTAGAAGAAGCCCCAGATTTGCCAGCAACAACTCTAAAAGATTCTTGTTATGATTGCATGTTTGATGGCTGTACAAGTTTAGAAGAAGCCCCAGATTTGCCAGCAACAACTCTAGCATATTCTTGTTACAGTTACATGTTTTTTGGTTGTACAAGTTTACAAGAAGCCCCAAGCTTACCAGCAACAACTCTTGCGGATTATTGTTATTATAGAATGTTTGAAGGCTGTACAAGTTTAGAATAAGCCCCAGCTTTGCCAGCAACAACTCTTACATATTATTGTTATAATGGCATGTTTAAAGGCTGTACAAGTTTAGAAGAAGCCCCAGAATTACCAGCAACAACTCTTGCAAATTCTTGTTACTATAACATGTTTAATAATTGTGCTGGTATTAAATTATCAGAAATTGAAAATGATGAATATAGTATTCCATACAGAGTTCCTGCATCAGGAGATGGAATAACAGCTAATAAAGCACTTAGTAATATGTTTTCTAATACTGGCGGAACCTTTAAAGGTACACCTGATATTAATACGACTTATTATATGAAGCCAAGAGTTAAAACATATACTGCTACATTTGATACTAATGGTGGTACAGGTACTATGGCAGATGTAACAGGTTTAAATGGCGAATGGACACTTCCAGATTGTGGTTTTACTGCACCTAGTGGAAAAGTGTTTGATCAATGGGAAATTACACAGTCAAGCAGTGAAGCTTCTGTAGAATCTCAAGCTTCTACATACAAGAAACCTGGTGAAACATATAATGTTAATGGAGATATAACTGTAAAAGCACTGTGGAAGGAAGTAGCAGCTATTGCAACATCTCCTGCAGCAAAGAATCTTTCATATACTGGTTCTGAACAGGAACTTGTAACTACAGGAACAACTACAGATGGTACAGTGTATTATGCACTTGGTTCAGATGCAAGTACGGCCCCTGCAGATAATCAGTATAATACGGTAATTCCTAAAGGCATAAACGTAGGACCTTATTATGTATATTATAAAGTTGTTGGAGATGATACTCATGCTGACAGTGCAGTTATGGGACCTGTAACAGTAACTATA
Source organism: Lachnospiraceae bacterium (assembly GCA_024691145.1). GTDB lineage: Bacteria > Bacillota > Clostridia > Lachnospirales > Lachnospiraceae > JAILNW01. The sequence goes on along the minus strand of JAILNW010000215.1, from coordinate 12,778 downwards.
GGAAAAGGAACAATTACTCCAACTGTTAATATAACAGGCTGGACATATGGAGAAACTGCAAGCACACCAAGTGTAAGCGGTAACTTAGGAAGTGGAAACGTAACATATACATATAGTACAAGTGAAAATGGAACATATACATCAACTGTTCCAACAAATGCTGGTACTTATTATATAAAAGCAAATGTTTCCGAAACTGCTAACTATAATACAGCAGTAAGTGCACCAGTTTCATTTACAATTGCTAAAAAAGCATTAACAGATGCAATGCTTACATTAGGAACTTCTGCATTTGTACATGATGGCAATACAAAAACACCTTCATATACAGTGACAGATGGTACAAAAACGTTAATAGCTGGAACTGATTATACAGTAGACAGCACATCTACAACAAGTGCTTCGGCATATGGAACTTATACTATTAAAGTTAATGGTACAGGTAATTATACAGGAAGTGCAAGTAAGGCATGGAATATAAATGATGAAACTAACCCAAGTGCAACAATTAGTATTGAGAATAATAGCTTTACTTCAATGCTTAATGCAATAACATTCGGTCTTTTCTTTAATAAGACTGAAACAGTAAGCATAAATGCAGTAGATTTAGAAAGTGGAGTAAGCAAAATTGAGTATGTTACAACAGATACAGTTGCAACATCAAAAACAGCAATAGACCAATTAACAGGATGGACAACAGTTAATGGAAGCACAGCTTCATTTAGCAGGAATCCTGAATCTAAGTTTATTGTTTATGTAAGGGTAACTGATAATGCAGGAAATGTTGGATATGTAACATCAAATGGAATAACACTTGAAACAACTGTACCAGTTATTACAGTTGACGATGCTGAACCAAAGACAAGCTACAATAAGGCTGTATCATGGAGTGTAACAGATAGTAACTTAAAGGATATAGCAATTGATTATACAGCAGAAGGAAGCACTGGAACACAGACTGTATATAGTCAGAATGCCACTGGAACTACATTAAGCAGCAGCGTTAACCTTTCTGACCTTGGAACTTACAAGATAACAGCAACTGATAAAGCAGGTAATGTAACAGAGAAAACATTTACTATTGCAAGAAGAAGTGCTGTTATAACTGGAAAGAATGAAACAACAACTTATGTGGCAGAACAAACATATGATGTATCTAATTTATTTACATTTGAAAATGGATTAGGTGTTAAAAATTATCAGATTGTAGCAAATGACAACACAGAAGCTTTGAAAGGTGAAGGAACTTTAGCAGGTAATGCACTTACTATAACTAAGGCAGGACTTATAACTGTTAAAGTAACTGCATTAAGTTGTACAACAGATACAGCAACACCTGAATTTATAAGAGAAACTACGAAAACAGCAACACTTCTTGTAAGCAAAGCAGAAGGAAATGCATATATTTCTATAGAAGATGTTGTATATGGTGATTCAATTGAAGTTACAACAAACAGTTCTAATACAGGAGTAGATAAGAAAATTACTTATACTTTAGTTAAAGATTCTGCTGGAAATGACATTGCAGAAGGCAGTCAGATAGCAACAGAAGAAGAACCAGTAAACGCTGGAACTTATAAAGCAGAAGTAGTATATCCTGCAAATGACCTTTATAAAGAAGCTAAAGCAGGAATAATGTTTAGTATTGCAAAAGCAGAGGCAGCTGTATCTGCACCTGTAGCAAAGGATCTTACATATACAGGAGAAGCACAGGCACTTGTAACTAAGGCAATTACTGAAGACGGAATAGTTAATTACAGTCTTGATGGAGAAACATATGTAGAAGCAATTCCTAATGGTGTAGATGCAGGAGAATACACTGTATACTATAAAGTTTTAGGAGATGAAAACCATAAGGATTCAGAATCAGCAACAGTTACTGCTGAAATCAAAAAGGCTGCAGCAGATGATATTACATTAAAGGATGAAATAGTTGTAATATCATCAGGTGTTAAAGATGAAAAAATTGATTTATCTGAATATCTTAAGGAAGGCTATAAAGTTATAAATGCTGATAAAACAGGAGATTTGGCAGAGTATATAACTGCTGAAGATTTCGGCGATGGAACATTTGCTTATTCTGTATCAGAGAATGCTGGCGGAATAAGTGGAATAGTTGTTCTTACTATAGGAAGCACAAACTATAAGGATTATACTATTACAATTAATGTAGTTTCTAAAAAGAGAATTACAGAAGTTATATTAGAAAGTGATGATGTAGAAGAAACAGATGTTAAGGATGTAACAGTACCAGAACTTGAAAAGTTTACAGAATCACAGCCAGAGGCAGCAGTTGAAGTTACAATGGAAGTAAATATTGTAAATGAAGAAACTGTAAAGAATGAAGAAGGCGAGAAGGTACTTGAAGATATCCAGAACTTAATAGAAAATGCATATGACGGAATGGATAAGAAAGACCTTAACCAGGAATTCCTTGATATTACTATTCTTAAGAGTGTAAATGGTGGAGAACAGGAAGCAGTTAAAGAGCTTAACCGTGTAGTAGGTATAGAGCTTAAGTATAATTTAACAGGCAAATATAATCCTATTATTTTCCGTGCTCATAATGGAATAGCAGAGCAGCTTAGAAGACTTTCTGCTAAACCAGAAGAAGGAAAGTATACAGATGGAACTTTCTTTGTATCAGGAAGCGGAACAGATGCAGTTATATATATTTACTCAAGCCGTTTCTCTACATACACACTTGCATATTCAACAACAATATCATATCAGGTAACATTTGATGATATGCAGAATAATATTAATCAGGTTGTTGTGGCAGATGGAAACAAGGTAAGCAAGCCAACAGACCCAACACGTGAAGGATATACTTTTGAAGGCTGGTATGTAGAAGGAAGTACAGAAAAGTATGACTTTGATAAGGCTATAAACGGTGACTTAACACTTGTTGCTAAGTGGAAAGAGGTTGAGAAAACAACTCCTGCACCAGCACCTGCTAAAACAACAACTACTACAACATCTTCAAACTCACCAAAAACAGGTGATACTAATAACTATTATGGATTCTGGATGTTACTTGCATCAGCAGGATTTGTAGCAAGTTATATGGCATTAAAAAGAAGCAGAAAAGAAATTTAAAAGATAATATTATACTAAGTTAAAATATTAAACCCTGCAGTTCACTAATATGGTGGATTGCAGGGTTTTTTGCTCATAAAAACTTTCGTATATCTGTAAGTATGTTCCTTTCTTGTTGACAGTTTTCTTTAAGAAATAAGCTAACTTGTAAGGTGTTATAAAATTAATTTCTATAAAAAAAATGGTGCTAAATCCTAAAGACGGGAATAGATTTATCGTAAAAAGTAGTTGCAAAATACAAAAAAGTGTGTTACAATCAAAAATGTCGTTTAGTATATTTTTATAGTTTATGGGATGTGAACTATAGATGATTTAACTGACTTAGAAGGTTTTTTTGGCAGAAAGGGGACAATTTAAGATGAAAAAGTCTAAGATGATTATGACTGTGATTGTGTCGTTTTGTATTGTAATACTTTTTATTCCAATGGGTGTTGCTAATGCTAATAACAAGGAAACTGCATCAACATATATGGGAAGAAGTATTGCTGGTAGTTTATTAACAGCAGGTGTTAATAACATATCTGATGAAGTAGTTGCTATGACTGCACCTTCAGATGAGAATTCAGATTCAACACCCGATACAAGAGACAGAGCACCTATTTGTATAGTATCTACATTGGCTATTTTGTCACTTGGTATTATGACTACTATATGTGTAAGAGAATATTTTGTATAGAGATGGCTAGTTAGGCTTGAGAATATCTTGAATAAATAAGATGTAGCTCGTATTCTGTTTATCGGGATATGGGCTTTTTTTGTGAAATAATAATTAGAAGGGAATGAATATAGATGTACGAGAAAGTTTCTCCTAATTTGAACTTTGTTGAAAGAGAAAAGAAAGTTCTTCAATTTTGGAACGAGAATGGTATATTCGAAAAAAGCGGTGATTTAAGAAAAGATGGAGAGAAGTATACATTTTTTGACGGACCTCCAACAGCTAATGGTAAGCCACATATTGGACATGTGCTTACAAGAGTAATTAAGGATATGATTCCAAGATACAAGACTATGAAGGGCTACAGAGTCCTTAGAAAAGCAGGATGGGATACACATGGACTTCCTGTAGAACTTGAAGTTGAGAAGTTACTTGGTCTTGATGGAAAAGAGCAGATAGAAGAGTATGGTTTAGAGCCATTTATTGAGAAGTGTAAAGAAAGTGTATGGAAGTACAAAGGTATGTGGGAAGATTTCTCAGGTACTGTAGGTTTCTGGGCAGATATGGAGAATCCATATGTTACTTATCATAATGACTTTATAGAGTCAGAGTGGTGGGCTCTTAAGACTATATGGGATAAGGGCTTATTATACAAGGGTTATAAGATTGTTCCTTACTGTCCACGTTGTGGAACTCCTTTATCAAGCCATGAGGTTGCTCAGGGATATAAGGATGTTAAGGAAAAGTCTGCTATAGCTATGTTTAAAGTGGCAGGAAAGGAAGACGAGTATATCCTTGCATGGACAACTACTCCTTGGACACTTCCTTCTAATGTGGCACTTTGCGTTAACCCTGTTGAGACATATGTTAAAGTAAAGGTTGCTATTAACGAAAAGGGAGACGTTGTTAAAGAAGACGAGGATGCTTCACAGGCATCTACTAGATATTATATACTTGCAAAGGCTTTATTATCAGTTATTGATGGCAAGTATGAAGTTGTTGAAGAGTACAAAGGTAAGGATCTTGAATATACTCAGTATGTTCCTTTATTTGATTATGCATTCAACAACTCTGATGGAACAATAGGTGATCCAGGTGACAGAACTACTATTGGTGGCAAGAAAGCTTTCTATGTAGTTTGTGATGATTATGTAACTATGGGTGATGGTACTGGTGTTGTTCATATCGCTCCTGCATTTGGTGAAGACGATTCCAAGGTAGGTAAGAAGTATGATCTTCCTTTCCTTCAGTTAGTTGATTCAAAGGGTGAGATGAAGGCTGAGTGTACTGAGATGGCCGGTCTTTTCTGCAAGAAGGCTGATGAGGTTGTATTTAAGTTACTTGGAGAGAAGAAGTTATTATTCAAGGCACTTAAGTTTGAACATAGTTATCCTTTCTGCTGGAGATGTGATACACCACTTATTTACTATGCAAGAGAGTCCTGGTTCATCAAGATGACAGCTGTAAAGGATGATCTTATAAGAAATAATAATACAGTTAACTGGATTCCTGAGGGTATCGGTAAGGGAAGATTCGGTGACTGGCTTGAGAATGTTCAGGACTGGGGCGTAAGCCGTAACAGATATTGGGGAACTCCTCTTAATATCTGGGAGTGTGAGTGCGGACATATGCATTCTATCGGAAGTATAGAAGAACTTAAGTCTATGTCTGACAATTGTCCTGATGATATAGAGCTTCACAGACCATATATTGATGAAGTTACTATTAAGTGCCCTAAGTGTGCTAAGCAGATGAAGAGAGTTCCAGAGGTTATTGACTGCTGGTTCGATTCAGGAGCAATGCCATTTGCACAGTGGCATTATCCATTTGAGCATAAGAAGGAGTTTGAAGAGAACTTCCCGGCAAACTTCATTAGTGAGGCTGTTGACCAGACAAGAGGATGGTTCTACTCACTGCTTGCAGAGTCTACATTATTATTTAATGTATCACCTTATAAGAATGTTATCGTTCTTGGACTTGTTCTTGATAAGGACGGACAGAAGATGTCTAAGTCTAAGGGTAATGCAGTTGACCCATTTGATACACTTGAGAAGCATGGAGCAGATGCTGTAAGATGGTATTTCTACAGTAACAGTGCACCTTGGCTTCCTAACAAGTTTAATGATGATATTGTTACTGAAGGACAGAGAAAGTTCATGGGAACTTTATGGAACACATATGCTTTCTTCGTACTTTATGCTAATATAGATAATTTTGATGCTACTAAGTATAAACTTGATTATAAGAAACTTCCAGTTATGGATAAGTGGTTATTATCTAAGTTAAATACAGCAATTAAGTTAGTTGATGAGAATCTTTCTAATTACAAGATTCCTGAGACAGCTAAAGTATTACAGGATTTCGTTGATGAGATGAGTAACTGGTATGTAAGACGAAGCAGAGAACGTTTCTGGGCTAAGGGTATGGAGCAGGATAAGATTAATGCTTATATGACTCTTTATACAGCTTTAGTTAATATCTGCAAGGCTGCAGCACCTATGATACCATTTATGACAGAGGATATATATCGTAACCTTGTATGCAGCATAGATAAGAAGGCTCCAGAGAGTATACATCTTTGTGACTTCCCTAAGTATGATGCTTCTATGGTAGATGCAGAGCTTGAGAAGGATATGGAAGAGGTTCTTGATATTGTTGTTCTTGGACGTGCCTGCAGAAATGAAGCTAACATTAAGAACAGACAGCCAATTGGCAATATGTATGTTAAGGCTTCTTCAGAACTTTCTGAGTTCTATAAGGAGATTATAGAAGATGAGCTTAATGTTAAGAAGGTTACATTTAAGTCAGACGTAAGAGAATTTACTTCTTACAACTTTAAGCCACAGCTTAAGACTTTAGGAAGAAGATTCGGAAAGAAGCTTAATGAGTTAAGAGAGGTACTTGCTAATCTTAATGGTAATGAAGCTATGGATGAGATTAATGCTAAGGGAACTCTTACAGTTGTTGTTGATGGCAAGGAAGAAGTTCTTGAGAAGGATGATCTTTTAATCGAAACTTCACAGGTTGAAGGTTTTGTATCTTCATCTGATTATGGTATAACAGTCGTTCTTGATACTAAGTTATCTGAAGAGCTTATTGAGGAAGGTTTTGTAAGAGAAATAATCAGTAAGATTCAGACAATGAGAAAAGAAGCTGGATTTGAGGTAATGGATAATATCAATATCTCAATGGAAGGAAATGACAAGATTGCTGATATACTTACTAAGAACGCAGCACTTATTAAGTCTGAAGTTCTTGCTGTTGATATGGAAATCGGCAAGGCTACAGGAAGTGTTAAAGAGTGGAACCTTAACGGTGAGAAGGTTAAACTTGGTGTAACTAAGAGATAATATAATTTATTTATATGATAAAGGCACAGCTGTAATGGCTGTGCCTTTTTGATATTTAATAATTAGTTTATTGCTTTTATTTGGAAAATTTTATAAAATTATATATAGGATGGTATAGGTGGCATAATTTTTTGCATTATAAGGAGTTTTAAATGGGAAAATTAAAGCAGACTAATAATACTACAATAGATAAGTTTATAAAATACATAAAGAAGATATTTAATAAAGAGGTGCGATTCAGACTGCTGGTAATATCAGTGGTTTTGATTTGTTGCCTTTTATTTTTATATATAACAGGCATAATATGGGTTGGGGAGATATCCCACAGAATTTATCCTATTCAGGGTGTTGATGTATCCCATTATCAGGGGAATATAGACTGGGATGTATTATCAAAGGAAAACATTTCTTTTGCGTATATAAAGGCAACAGAGGGCAGCAGTACAAAGGATGAAAGGTTTGAATATAATTGGAATGAAGCATCAAAGACTGATTTAAGAATAGGAGCATATCATTTTTTCAGTTTTGATAGTGAGGGAGAAACTCAGGCTGACAATTTTATAGAGACAGTGCCTGTTACTGAGGATGCACTTCCTCCTGTTATTGACTTTGAGTTTTATGGTGATAAGAAGTCTAATAAACCTGATTATGATAAGACTATTAAGGAATTAGAGGTAATTATTAAAAGGTTAAAAGAGCATTATGGCAAAACACCAGTGATTTACTGTACTTACAGTACATATATAGATTATATAGATGGTAACTTTAATGATTGTCCATTGTGGATAAGAAATACTCATTATAAGCCTGGAATATTTGATAATATTGAGTGGACCTTCTGGCAGTATACTGGAGAGGGCAGAAAAGAAGGATATGATGGTAAAGATACTATATATGATAATGAAGAGAATATAGATATTAATATTTTTAATGGAAATGAAAAGGAGTTCAGGGAGTTTTAAGGATGTTGTATGTTTACTAATAAAGATGTACAATATAACTATAGATGTCTATTTTAGCTAGATAATGCTCATATAAATATAATCAGAGAGCAAATCTTATAACAAGATGGGAGGTATGTATATGCCACAGTTAATGCAGGAATTAATTCAAGAATATACAACTAAAGTTTGCAATATATATGGTTCACACATAAGACAGATAATATTATATGGTTCTTATGCCAGAGGTGATTATCGTGAAGATTCAGATGTGGACATAATGATATTGCTTGATTTATCTGACATGGATATTAAAGATTATAGACATCAGCTGTCGGATATGACATTTGATTTTAATATGGATAATGATGTTGATTTTAAACCCATTGCGAAAAATGAAGAACATTTTAACAAGTGGGTTTTGAATTATCCTTTTTACTCTAACATAAGTAAGGATGGTGTTAAAATTTATGCAGCAACATGAGGATATTGGTACACAGAAGGATTTGGTTTTATATAGGATTGAAACAGCTAAAGAGGATTTAAAATCTGCAAAAATTTTAAGAGACTCAAATATATATAAAGGTGCGAACAATAGAGCATATTATTCTGTATTTCATGCTATAAATGCAGTACATGGCTTAAGGGGAATTGCATATAAAAGACATAAAGATGCAATAGCAAACTTTAATAAAGAGTATGTCAAGACAGAAATATTTCCACGAGATATTGGAAGAAAGATTTCAGGTATGGAAGAAATACGACATGCTAGTGATTACGACGATTTTTATATTACAACATTAGAAGAGGTTAATGAGCAGATAGAAATTGCAGAAGAGTTTATTAAAATGGTTGAGGAATATTGTAAAGGCATACTAATAAATAATTAATGGAAATGAAAAGGCGTTCAGGGAGTTTTAATATTCCTATTGAAAATTAACAATAATTACTGTATACTATATTTATAATATTTTTTTGGAGGATTTTGCATGTTAAGTGTGTTTGTAATGGAGAAAAAAGCAAAGTAAATATTGCTGGGTAACCTAGTATAGAGATTTACACTAGGAGTCTGCCCATTCACTGGTTAAGATCCAGTGTTTTCGCCTTACATTCGCTTATATTGTGGTATATATTTGATAATATTAGCATGGCTGTAGGTCATGCTTTTCTTAGTTTACTATAAAGGACCATAGTATCTTAATGAGGTTAAGGTATCTATGGCTTTTTTGCGTTTTTAAGGCTTGTAAGATAGAGGTTAGGAAAGAAGGATTATTAATGAATATAGAAAAACAGATAGAATTTGATAAAATAAAAGAATTATGGCTTGATACAGCTGTTACCGACTGGGCAAAGGAAAGAATTAAGGAAGTATACATATATACTTCGGAAAGTGAATTAAGAAAAGAATTAAATGATACAACAAACGCAAGAATTATGATTGAAAAGCTTGGCACACCACCTTTACAGAATATTACAGAAATAAGGGAAGTTTTAGTGGCAGCTAAGAAGGGGGAGTGTCTGACACCTTATCAGTTAGAAAGAGTAGAGACTGCGCTTGTGGCTGTTAAGAGGTTTAAAGATTATCTTGCACGAGGAAAAGATTATCAGAATTCCCTTGCATATTATGAGGAAAACCTTAATGATGTACCATTTTTAAGACAGGAGATAAATGGTTCAATAAGAAATGGTATGGTAGATGACTGTGCATCAAAAGAATTAAGTCACATAAGAAAACAGATTATGAAGTGTGAAGATGATATGAAACAAAAGGCCGAGAAGATACTTAGAGCTAATAAGGAATGTATGGCAGATAATTACTGTACACTAAGAAATGGAAGGATATGTCTGCCTGTTAAAAAGGATTATAAGTTTAAGATATCAGGAAGCATAATAGACAAGTCATCTTCAGGTGGGACATTATTCATTGAACCTGCAGGTGTTGCCCAGTATTATGAAGAATTACAGCTTCTTAGAATAAGTGAAGAGAATGAAGTATACCGTATATTGTATACGTTGTCAGCATGTGTTATGGAGGCTTATGATGAAATAAATGAAAATCTTATAATGATTGAAAAACTGGATTTTATATTTTCAAAAGGCAAGCTAAGTATAGATATGGATGCGGTTTTACCTTCTATAAATACTGAAAGAAGAATTATGTTTAAGGATGCACGTCATCCCCTTATGGACAAAAATATTGCGGTACCTTTACAGTTTGAAATTGGAGGAGATGTAAGGGGGATAGTAATTACCGGTCCAAACACCGGTGGAAAAACAGTTGCAATTAAGACGGTAATGCTTAATTGTATAATGGCACAGTGCGGACTTCATGTAACAAGCAGAGAGGCTGATATATGCATGAATAATGCTTATCTTTGCGATATTGGAGACGGGCAGAATATATCCGAGAATTTGTCCACATTTTCAGCTCACATAACTAATGTTTTACAGGTTTTAAGTGAAGCAGATAAAGAGAGTTTTGTAATAATGGATGAACTAGGCTCAGGTACTGATCCAACAGAGGGTATGGGAATTGCAATTGCAATACTTGAGGAATTAAGAAAAAGCAATTCAATATTTCTTGTTACAACCCATTATCCTGAAGTTAAAGAGTATGCTGAAAAAACAGAGGGAATTATTAATGCAAGAATGAAGTTTGATAAGGAAACTTTAAGTCCTACTTATCAGATGGTAATAGGAGAGGCAGGAGAAAGCTGTGCATTTTACATAGCAGACAGATTAGGTATGCCTGAAAGTATGCTTAAAGTGGCTATTAGTGCTTCATATGGAGAAGAGGCTGTAAAGAACTACTCATTCCATAATGCAGGAAAGACCGTAACTAAGAAGAGTACAAGAAAGATAAGTAAGGTAAATAAGAAAAAGAATAATACTGAATTAAGTACAAAGTACAGCATAGGTGACAGTGTTATGATTTATCCAGATAAGAAGATTGGCATAGTTTGTGAGCCTGTTAATGAGAAGGGCGTGCTTAGGGTTCAATTGCCAAATAAGAAGATATGGATAAATCATAAAAGAGTAAAACTTCATGTGGCAGCAGATAAACTGTATCCAGAGGATTATGACTTTTCAATTGTATTTGACAGTGTTGAAAACCGCAAGAAAAGACATGATATGCAAAGAAAATTTACAGATGAAGTTATAGAAAAAGAGGAGAATTGAAAAGTAGATGTATAGGTGGTGTTGAATTCAAAAAAGTTATTATGGATGATTCTGCAGAACTGTTAGGTCAAGATTAATTGTGTTCCTCCGTATGCAGTAATGCCTACGGAGGTTTTTGTTAATCCTCAAATAATAGTAAGTCATCTCGCTCTTTTGCAAGGGCTTTAAGGTCATTTGTAAAGCCATTAACGCTAAAAAGTACATACCATACTTTACGCTTTTTTTGCTCCCATGATATATTACAAGCTTTTTTCTCTAAATCCTTAAGAATGTTAATTCCAACTGCTTCCTTCCAGTACTTGCATTCACCAACAATCAGATTTTTGCCATCAGGATCTAAAGCAACAATGTCTATCTCAACTTTTGCATCCCAGTATCTTCCTAGTTTTAAGAAGTAAAAAGGCCAGGTATTATTTGCATTAAGTTCCCACATTTTCTCTCGGCAGATATCTTCGTAAATAAAAGCGATATGATTGCTTACAAGGCTGTTTTTTATTTTGTTTAAAACAATATTGCTGTTGCCACTTTCAATAAAACTTTTATTGGAATAGATAAGAGCAAACCAGAATCTTAAGTAATTATCTTTTATCTTGTAAAGACCTCGTTTGCTTTTTTCGGGATTATCCTCTGTTATAGGAACTTCTCTTTCTATAATATCCAAATCAGTAAGAGTCTTAAGGTATTTTGTAAGACTAGTTGCTTTAACTTCCAAAGCAGTGGAAATAGCAGATAACTTGCTATTTCCAAGTGATATAGCTTTTATTATTGAAAAGTAACTGCCAATTTCGGTAACTTCTTGCTGCAATAAAAAATATGGTTCATCATATAGATATCCTGAAGGATTCAGTATACATCTTTGTATAGAATTATATAAATCACCATTTTCCGAGAATAGTTCAATATATTTTGGAACTCCTCCAGTAATTGAGTAAAATTCAATAAGTTCTTTGCGTGATTTATCTGGATAAAACTCATGGTAATACTTAAAAGGTATCTGTTTTAATCGAATCTGTGCGGTTCTTCTTCCATACAGAGGACTGCTATAAGATAATGTCTGGGACTCCATCATAGATATAAGAGAACCACATAATATTATCATAATAGATTTATCCTTAAGAATCTCTTCCCAAATTCGCTGAAAAACTGATAAAAATGCAGGATTAGATTTCCCAAGGTATTGAAATTCGTCGATTACTATAACAGGTTTAGAGTTAAATGTAGTATCTGTGATTGCTTTAAATAGAATATCCCAGTTTTTTATTTCAGCATTTCTTAAAATATCATTGCCTATAAAGTCGGCTACTTTTTCTTTAAATGTTTTTCTGTTGATTATTTCTGATTCTTCACTTGCAAGAAAGAATAATGCAATCTTATCTTTTATAAATTCGTTAATAAGTGTTGTTTTACCGACTCTTCGTCTTCCATAAAGTATGACAAAGGAAGAGCCTTTTCTATCATATTCATTTTTTAAAGTAAGCATTTCGTCTTCTCTGTCTATAAATTTATCCATAAAATCGCCTCGCTTTATAATATTATTATACTATAAATTATTA
>JAILNW010000199.1 GCA_024691145.1 Lachnospiraceae bacterium | reverse complement strand
TATACAGTTGATTTATAGCATTTTTAATGTTACAATGATTTATGGTTAGTTTAATAATATATATTGTAGAAAGGGAGTTGTACATTACGGGGATTTTTATGTAAATATAGCAAATATCCTGGACCTATTTATTCTGCTTTTTTCATATTATTTCTATAATTATGTACTGCATCCTTTAGAGGAGGAAGTATGAAAGACTTATTCAAAAGTAAGAAACTTATCATTGCTATTATCACAATAGCATTAGCAGTTTCCGGTATTTCACTAGGCTTTTTAGGAAAAAGTAAAGCAAGCACTGATAATCTGCAAAACTATGGTTCTGCAGACAACAATGACCATTCGTCAGACACAATTTACACTGTTACTTTAGACAATAATAATAAGATAAAGTACGCTGCTGACGACTTACAGAATGGTGTAATTCTTCAGGCATGGTGCTGGTCATTTAACACAATTAAAGAATTGATGCCTCAGATCAAGGCTGCCGGATATTCATGTATCCAGACTTCACCAATAAACAAGTGTGTTATTGGTAACACTAATAGTAATTATGATTTATCAATCAGTAACTGGTATTATCATTACCAGCCAACTAATTTTACTATTGGTAACTATCAGCTTGGCAGTGAGGAAGAGTTTATCGAAATGTGTAAAGTTGCAGATCAGTATGGCATAAAAGTTATAGTTGATGTTGCACTTAATCACATGGCCAATGCATTTAACTATATTGATGGTGAGTGGAGAGACTATAGCAATTTCCGTACAAATCAGAAGATATATGACTGGAGTTCACGTTACAATCAGACTCATTATGCTCTTGAGGGATTATGGGATCTTGAAACAGGTAATCATGATATCCAGAAAAAATTAAAGAGTTTTCTTGAAAATGTATTAGCAGATGGTGCCTATGGTTTCAGATATGATGCAGCAAAACACATTGAGCTTCCAGATGATGAAAGTGGTGCAACAGATTTCTGGCCTAACATAGTAAATAATGGTGCCAAATATCAATATGGTGAGGTTCTTGGCGATGAATCAACAGCAAGAACTCATGCATATGTTGAATATCTTGATGATGTTTGTACTGAAGGAACTGGATATACACTTAGAAGTGCTATTGCAAATAACAATTTCAGTACTGATAATATTCTTAGTTACAATGCACAGATTGATAATAATTATCTTGTAACTTGGGTAGAATCACATGATAACTTTAATAATGACTCCATGGTTTCTACATGGCTTACTGATGAGCAGATTACTTTATGCTGGGCTGAACTCGCTTCCAGAGCAGAAACAACACCTCTGTTTTATCCAAGACCTGTTGGTGCTGGCGGAACATATTATGACAGCAGATATCCTGGTTTATCAAAGATTGGTGATGAGGGTTCTTCCCTTTACAAATCAGAAGCTGTTGCTGAAGTTAATATATTCAGAAACATGATGGAAGGCGAGTCTGAGTACCTTCGTAACATTAATGACGAGAAAGTTCTTATGATTGAAAGAGGAAAGAAGGGTGCTGTTATCATTAACCTTAATTATGAAAATACAAGCATCTCATCTCCTACATATTTGGCAGACAATGTTTACACAAGCCATACACATGCTGATAATAATGGAACATATAAAGTAGAAGGCGGAACACTCACTGGAACATTGCCAGCACGTTCTGTAACAGTATTATATGATGATAACAATTCCAAAACTCCTGTTATAGGTATAGAAGGCTACAACACTTCAACAAACAATATCTTTACAAGTGATTATGCAAAACTTACTTTAACAGCATCTAATGCAAAGTATGCTACATATTCTATCAATGGTGGCAACAGCTACTTATATGAAAATGGTAAAGATATTCTTATTGGATGGGGATATGAATACAATAAACCTATTACTATAGAATTAAGAGCACAAAGTTCTTCAGGTATTACAACATCTGAGACATATACATTTATTAAAAAGTCCGCTTCAGATATTCTCTACGTTGAATTTGAGAAACCTTCTGACTGGGGCAGCACTGTATATGCTTATATGTACAAACCTGTTGGAAGCACAACTATGATATATTCATCATGGACAGGAACAGCCATGAACCATGTAAATGGTAATTTATATAATATAACTTTAGATGCAGCTGATTATGTTGATGGTTATATAATGTTTAATGATGGTAATAACCAGGTTCCTGGTTCTGGTAAAGATGGCTTTAAGTTAAAGAATTACAGCCTTTACAATGCAAATGGTTATGTTTCTACTAACACACCTTCACCAGCTACAATGGCTCCTACTGTACAGCCTACAACTACACCAACAGTTGCTCCTACAGTAGTTCCAACTACTGCACCTACTGTACAGCCTACAGTGGCTCCTACTGATACACCATCTGGTGATATAACAATAAGATTTAATAAACCATCAGGCTGGGGTAATTCAATTTACGCTTACATTTATACAGCACAGGGTTCTAATGTTACTTCATTAAAATCATGGCCAGGTACTAAGATGAGCGTTTATAAGGATAGTACTTACACTATTACATTTGATTCAAAATACAGAGGCGGATATATTATATTTAACGACAAATCAAGTCAGACTCCTGATTCAAATAAGCCAGGATTTATTATAGAAGCTTCTGCATTATATGATTATAACGGATTTGTAGAATACTTTGTAGACGATCCTACTCCTACTCCTGCACCTACTGCAGAGCCTACTTTAGCTCCTACTGTTGCTCCTACTGTGCAGCCTACAGTGGCTCCTACTATGGCGCCTTCAACTATAGAGATACAGTTTAAAAAGCCTTCTGGCTGGGGTTCAAAGCTTTATGCTTATATTTATTCAACAGCAACAGGCAGTACTAAAATCATTAAGAAGTGGCCTGGTGAAGATATGACTTCAATTGGAAATGATGTTTATTCTATTAAATTTGAAGATTCATACAACGGAGGTAATGTAATATTCTCTGATGGCAATAATCAGATACCAGCTTCAGGAAAAAGTGGTTTTATAATAACTGCTGGCGGTTACTATACAATTGACGGATATAAGAGACAGATTGACGAAGAAGAACCTACAACTTATAAGATTTATTATTATGCACCAAACTGGAACAGCTGCAATATTCATTATAAGTTAAATAACGCATCCTGGACAACAGCTCCTGGAGTTAAAATGGAATCAGCTGGTAATGGCTACTATGTAATCGAGATTACACCTGGAACATCTAATTCCATAACATTCTGTTTCAATAACGGAAGCAGCTGGGATAATAATAAGAATTCTGATTATAAATTAACTGATTTTGGTACTTATACTATTAATAACTACATAATACTTTCTGGTACCCCATGATAACAGCGTGATAATATAGATGTTAACATCCACATACATTTTCAGCACAGTATACTGCTGAAAATGTATGTGTTTTTTTATTTTTTTATTTACTTTTTACAAGAATAATGATATAGTAGAAGTTGGGTTAGAAAGTTTTTATGGGTACTGTTTTTTTGGGGGAGGTACGCACTACATGAAAAGGATACGTTCATTATGTTTATCCATATTATTGCTTATGGCATGTTTATGTTATTATTATTTTAATAAAGGAATTGGAAGTCTTAATGATTTTTCTGATATAGAGTTAAATTTGATAATTTCCACAGGTGTTTTATTTCTTGTTATGATGCTTATTATCATCGTTCTTATTGTGAGGGGTAAAAAGATGAGACTTGATGCGAAGGAACAGATAAATTTTGAACAGCAAAGATACAAGGCACTGGTCGATTATTCTCATTGCAATATTTTTGAATACGATTTTAAGTCAGGTTTGTTTTCTTCAGAGACATGTCCTGATTTTAATGGCATGTCTTCAAGGGATTTTTATGCATATATTTCAGATACTTCTCACACTTATTATAAAGATCTTGAATCTGCCATTCAGTGTTATAACGATATTCTTCTTGCAAAAAAAGATATTTATGCAGAAATTCGTTTTAAAGCAGCAAACAATGAATATCAGTGGTTCGAGATAACAGGTACAACAATTGTTGATGATGAAGGCACTCCTTTAAAAACAATTGCCAAGTCAGCTAATATAGATAAGAGAAAAAAAGAACTTGAAAAGTTGAAGTTTGCAAATGAATGTGATCCTCTCACTTATCTTTACACTTTTTCAACTATGCAAAATAAGATAAATGAATATATTTTATCCGATAATACCAAGGATTCTATGTCTTCAGTATTAATTATTGATATAGACGATTTTGATAATGTCTGGGAATCATTTGGACACAGCTTTGGAGATGCTGTGCTTATTGATTTTGCCAATAAACTAAAAAAAAGAGTGGGAAACAGTGGTCTTGCTGGATATGTTGCCTGCAACAGGTTTATCGTATTTTTGGAAAATATACCTTCTATAGAACAAGCAGATCATACTGCCCAGATTATACAGCATATTTTTAAAGAAATTTATCTTGGACTTACGCAAAATATTAATCTTACATGCAGTATAGGAACAAGCATTTACCCTCTTGATGCAACACAGACAGAGGAATTAATAGAAAATGCAGATATTGCCCTTTATATGGCAAAAAAGAACGGTAAAAACTGTATTAAATCTTACAGTGCTCCTTTCCGTTCCGTTATTAATATGTCTGAATATTTAACAAAATCCATTAATCACAGCACATTGAAGCCATTGCATAAGGCTCATTCCACTATCGACAGTGATTTGATTTTTAATATTGTAGACATACTCTTTGACTCAAAAGACCTTGAAACTGCAATTAACATGGCTCTTGCCCTCATTGGAAATTATTATTCCATTGACCAGTTAGGCATGTATGAATTATCTGATTCAACATTACATATTACATATTCCTGGTGTAATTCAGAATCATTAGATTCATTGCATATGATACAGTCATTTTCACAGTCAGAAGCAGAAAAGTTTGCATTGTATAAATCATCCCAAACAGGTATTTATGTTTCTGATGATGTCAGCAAATTACAGCTTAAACCATCAGCATTTTTAAGTTTCATGGAATTTAATGGATTAAAGTGCCTTTTCCAATGCGGCATTTGTGATAAAGGGGATTATTCTGGTTATTTCTTCGCTCATTCATTTTCACAAAGAAATGACTGGGCAGGTAATATTGCAGATTCACTTACACTACTTGCAAAGATTATGGGCGGTTATCTTTTAAAGCACCGTTCATCACAAACAAAGGACAGAATGCTTCAGTATGACTCCCTTACAGGAGCCAACAATCTTCGTTCATTTACAAACTGTGTTTCTGAACTGATTACTATCAATCAGAAACAGAGATATGTTATTATATACATGGATATTGATAAATTCAAATATGTAAATGAAACATATGGTTATGCAACAGGAGATTATATCCTTAAAGAGCTGGCAAATATAATAGCAAAAACTATTTCAGACAAAGAAACTTTTTGCCGTGTTGTTGATGATAAGTTTATTGTTCTTGCACAATATGACAGTCTTGATATATTAAAACAAAGAATGATAAATTTTAATAAAGAGATACAGACTATCAGAAAAGATGAGAATGACAATTATAATCTTATAGTAAATGCCGGTATTTATCTGATTACAAATTATGAAAACATATCTCTTTATATAGACAGAGCAAATATTGCAAGAAAGAGTATAAAAAATAACATTCACTCTTCTTCATTTGCATTTTATAGCGAAGCCATGAGAGACAAGATTTTAAGACGCAAGGAACTTGAGAATTCCATGGAATCGGCGTTAGAAAATGGTGAGTTTAAGCTGTATCTTCAGCCAAAGTATAATATTTTTACTAAAAAGGTTTGTGGTGCAGAGGCTCTGGTAAGATGGCAGAAACCTGATTATGTCCTTATTCCTCCTGATGAATTTATTCCATTATTTGAGGAAAACCTTTTTATAACAGAACTGGATTACTATATTTTTGATAAAACATGTGAACTTATAAGATACATGCTTGATAATAATATTAAGCCTGTGCCTGTATCAATTAACTTTTCAAGAATACACCTTAATAACCGAAAGATAATTGATAAATTGCAGTCAGCGCTGTCATATTATAATCTCACTCCTGATTATCTTGAAATAGAGATAACAGAAAGTGCCCTTGCAGAAAGTGATGCATATATGCTTAAAATTCTGGACGAAATCAGAAAACTTGGTTTCAAGCTTACAATGGATGACTTTGGCTCAGGTCTTTCTTCACTTAATTCTTTAAGAAAGATGCCATTTGATATACTAAAGCTTGATAAGGATTTCTTCCATGGAGAATTTATTACAAATAGAGAACGTGTAGTTATCTCTAATATAGTACGACTCGCAAAAGAACTTAATATGGGCATTGTTGCTGAAGGTATTGAGACAGAGGAACAGACTAAGTTCCTTGAAGAGATTAACTGTCCTGTTATTCAGGGATATCTTTTCTCAAAACCTGTACCTGTTCCTGATTATATTAATGAATATGCAAAAGCATCATAAGTACAATAAAATGAACCCTTATTGGATTAGATCCATTAAGGGTTCTCTCTTTTTCTGTTATTTATAAAATCTATTAAAACACATATAGTTAACAGGTTTATTTGTAAAAATCATATGTTCATTAGTTACAGGATGGTTAAACTCCAATTTATATGCATATAATGCTATATTAAACCATCTAAGTTCACTGTGTCTCTTTGTAAAATCCTTATTGTACTTTGAATCTCCCCAAAGAGGCAGCCCTTCATTTGCCATTTGCACCCTTATCTGATGATGGCGTCCTGTATGGAGCTTAATTTCCATCAGAATGAGTTTTTCCTCCTTCAGGCTATCAATTATCCTATACTCTAATTTTGCAAGCTTAGAGCCCGGAATATTGTCACATATACGGCTTGTATTACCTTTACCATCCTTAATTATATAATCACATAAAATTTTATAATTATCATCTGGTTTATAATCACCATCTGTCACTTCACCTACAGCAAGATAATACTTTGATATTTCTGAATTTCTTATCTGAACATTAAGGTTCTTAAGCGCTTTTTCAGACTTTGCATATACCATTATGCCTCCAACAGGCCTGTCCAACCTGTGAACAATTCCAACATATGGATTAGGCTTCTTATTCGCAGAAAAAAGATAATTCTTAATTATTCCAGTCATATCAATGTCGTTTGTTTTATCACTCTGAGATGGCACTCCCTGTGGCTTCTCACATACAATTATATCTTTATCTTCATAAAAAACATTCAGTTTCTGCATATCTTACACACTATATCTTAAATCTATAGCCAACTCCCCATATAGTTTCAATATACTGTGGCTTAGAAGAATCTTCTTCTATCTTCTCTCTTATCTTCTTGATATGAACTGTAACTGTTGCACAGTCATCACCATAAGAATCCATTTCCCAGATTTTCTTGAACAATTCATCCTTTTTAAATACTCTGTTAGGATTCTCTGCAAGATATGTTAATAGGTCGAATTCCTTTGTAGTAAATATCTTTTCTTCATCATTAATATAAACTCTTCTGGCAGTTTTATCTATCTTCATATGTCCTACTTCAAGGACCTCATTTACTCTGTTACCATAACCTACAAGTCTGTTATATCTTGCAAGATGAGCCTTAACCCTTGCCACAAGCTCACTAGGGCTGAATGGCTTTGTTATATAATCATCTGCTCCAAGACCTAACCCTCTTATCTTATCAATATCATCTTTTCTTGCGGAAACCATAATTATTGGCAGATTTTTCTTCTCTCTTATGGATTTACATACTTCAAAACCATCCATACCAGGAAGCATGATATCCAACAGAACAAGATTGTAATTGTTCTTTATTGCCATATCTAATCCTGATACACCGTCATTAACAACATCAACCTCAAATCCACTAAGTTCAAGGTAATCTTTTTCCAACTCTGCAATATCAATTTCGTCTTCAACAACTAATATTCTTTCCAATTTCAATCCTTCTTTCTTATTTTTTTTTCTTGTTTTTTTTCTTGTTCTTCTTTTTATTACTGCGTTTTTTTACATTCTGCTTCTTTTCTTCCTGTTTTATCTCTTTATTATTCTGTTCCTTATCAATTTCATCTTTCGTCTCACCAAACAATGTTTCTTGCTTCTTCTCTGTGTCTTTTATTTTATTCCCTTCTGTTTTTTCCTGCTTATTTTCATTTTTTAATAATGAGAAAAAAATAGTCGTTCCTTTATTTACTTCACTTTCAACCCAAATCTTTCCTCTGTGATGTTCTATTATCTTCTTTGCTATAGAAAGACCCAGTCCTGTTCCACCTTGTTTAGAATTTCTTGAAGCATCTGTCCTGTAAAATCTGTCAAATATATAATTCTTTTCATTACCGGCAATTCCAATACCATTATCAGCCACGGAAACTACAATATTATGATCTTCTTCTATTAATTTTACCTTAATGGCTCCATCTTCTTTATTAGTATACTTTATGGCATTACTTACCACATTGTTAATTACTCTCTTTATCTGTTCACCATCCATATATATATCTAAATCAGGACTACATTTATTGTCATAAGTAAAGATAATACCCTTGGCTTCAGCATCTACACTTAACTCATCCATGCAATCTGTAAAATATGCACTCATATTAATATATTGGAAATCATAGGGTATCATATTTCCATCTAGTTTAGAGTATAAGGACAATTCGTCCACAAGAGATGTCATGTCAACTGCTTTAGTATATATTGTTTTTAAATATTTATCCTGTTTTTCTTTTGTTACTGCAACTCCATCAAGTATGCCTTCCGTATAGCCTTTAATTGCAGTTAATGGTGTCTTTAAATCATGAGAAATGTTAGTAATCAGTTCTCTGAACTCTCTTTCTGACTCCTGCTGTTCTTCTATAAGACTTTTCAGCCTTATTCTCATAAGTTCAAAATCATTAAAGATAGTCCCTATCTGATCATCTTTTTCAACTTCTATTTCAAAATCCA
>JAILNW010000195.1 GCA_024691145.1 Lachnospiraceae bacterium | reverse complement strand
GAAATTCATCCAATAAATCATTTCTTATGTATATTGGAAATCTCTCCTTGTTTATTTCGCTTTTCCAGCATTTATTATTATATAAAACCTTTATTAAGGTATAATCACTCTCCAATGATTTTCCTGGAAATACCATATTTACAGGTGTTTCTTCTCCAAATACGAAATCTGGCATACCTTCCTCTTCCCATGTTTTATATATTGAAGTATCTTGGTCAACTATATGTACTCTGTATTTTACATGTGTTTTGTAATTCATGTTATAATATATGTTTTCATCAAAGTAAAGAAGTGATGAGATACAGTCCATGCTGGCTCTGTTAAGGTCGTAATAAGCATTTTCATCACTATATCTTAAATCTTCCCATCTTGACATGATTCTATATTCTGTAAGATCATATTCATTTACAAAATCAGCTATCTCTTTTCCTATTGCATATGGATACTTAATATCATTTATACTTGCCATTATACTCCAGTAAATAGAAATTCCTAATCCATACAACACCATTGCATATCTGAAATATTGAATTTGTCTTTGCTGTTTTTCATCAAAATGCTTTTTGAACTTCTCAATTAATTCTGTTCTTTTAACTTTATTTTCACAACAAATCCAAAGCATGTATATTATATATAAGTTATATATTCCAATATGATGCACCATAAAATAAGCTGCTGCTGAAAATATACTAATCATTATATAAGGTATTATAAATTCTATAAGTTTTTTATTATAATACATATATCCAAATATAATCAGCATAAAAATTATTCCACATATCAGTTCAATAACTCTTGTAAATGTATTTATGGTCATAGGTAAACCATAGACTTTAGAATAACTATATTCAAAAAATGCATTTGCGGGTACTATAAATAGCGTATATATTATTCTTATTATCATGGTACCCAGGCTGTAATGTGGTTTAACAACGATTGCATATGTATCTTTTCTTGGCATTACCATAATTACAAAAGCAATATTAATTATAAGCAAAACTAACAATGATTTAAATTTATTGGTTTTAAAAAAATCTATAATACTTTTTTTAATATCCATAAAATTTATGCTTTCAAATAACCAGTGTATGCATATTCCACATGCTACCATTATTCCATAAGTACTGGATGCACATATAAGAAGCATCGAAAGTACATATCTAAATGGTTTTTCTTCTCTTTCTTTATAAAATGCTGAAAGCAGCATAAAACCTAATGCCATAATACAGTAAGGTCTTGAAATAACACCATACTGGTAAAATAAAAAATATGTAAAAGGAAGCAGTATTTTTATAATTTTGTTAAATGGTGCCTTTTTTTCAAATATTGCAACCGAAACTACCATTATTGCTATATTCAGTATTTTTAATGCTATATCACCTTTAATTCCCATAGCAGAAAAAGGCATTAATAACATATACCATATTGGCGGGTGTCCTTCATTATGGGTTATTGTTCCTACAATAGTTTTCAAATCTGCTTCATCCGCAATAAGCCAGGCCTGGGCTTCATCAAACCAGATTTCATGTTTCAAAACAATCAAAATAACAAGAACAGTATAAAAAAATACTACAAGCCATTCGTAACTTAAATTTTTTTTTATACTCTTTAAACTACTTTTCATCATTATTAATTTGTTCACCTCTGTTTTTTGAATTAAATGTTTTTATATTTCTCATTTCAGTTCTTTCATTTAACAGACCAACAGTTATCCAGAAATATGGTGCAATATTAACTATACTGCTGTTTACTAATGCCTGAATAGAATATGAGCAAAAAGCTATTAAAAATATATACTTATAGACATTATCTGAATTCATTTTATTCTTGCATAAGTATTTAACTGTTTTTATGAATGTATAAAATATAAATGACATATACAGTGCAAAAGCAAAGACACCTTCATCAACAAGCACCTGCAAATATTCACAATGTGCTCTTGGCTGTCTATATAACTCTCCATCATACGTAGGATTAATTTTATATGTATAGTGGTAATTATCAACACCTACTCCTAATACCCAGTATTTCGGAAGTGCCTCTATACCCATTCTCCATATAACACCTCTTGATGACCCGTATCTGTCAATATTTCCTTCTTCTTTAAGATTTTCAGAATCTGCTTTAAATTCCTGAATTTGTGATACAATACAATTATCCTTTGATAAATATACTCCTCCTGTTACAGCAACCACTATTACAAGTACTATGCCAATTCTCTTAAGTCTTAAAAGATTATCTTTGATATTTCTGTTTGAAATAAAATAAACAATTTCAAATCCTATTAAACTTATAAACACGCCTATTGCTCCAAGCCAAAATATTCTTGTAGCTGTATATAATCCGCATAAATACACAACTGCTATAATAACTAAGCATGCATACTTTTGTTTTTTTCTAAGTTTCACTGATACATATGTAGCAACACATAATCCCATTAGCAACGTTAATAATCCAGCAAAGAAATTACAATTCTGAGCCGCTCCAAATGCCATTCTTCCTAATCTGTGTGCTTTAGTAAGATGTTCACAATCAACTGGCCACAACAGAAAATGCTGCAATATTCCCATAATACTTTCTACAAATGCCATTATCATTAAAGTTTTAATGATATTTTTTCTATATTCTTT
>JAILNW010000164.1 GCA_024691145.1 Lachnospiraceae bacterium | reverse complement strand
GATAATAATATTTTAAGTTTAGATTCTATAACATTAAAATATGGAGATAAAATAGCGATTAAAGATTTATCGCTTACACTTACTGATAGTGTATATGGTTTGCTTGGGCCTAATGGTTCTGACAATTTTTTTCATTATTTCCTATTTTATAGATTAATAGTTTCGCAAACATTCGCTTGACATTATGTATGTATATATATATAATGAAATATGCAGGGTAGTTAATGACAATTATTAGGCGCCAATAATTTACATTAATGGCTCAAAATATTAATAAGAAATAGGTGAATATATGAAGAAATTATTAAAAATTGGAGCATTGTCAATGGCAATGGTTATTTTAACAACAACATCATCGTTTGCTTATGATTCAGCAAGCAGAACTAGTCATGCTGATATGATGGGAAATCATACTCACACAGACAATTTTAAGGATAATCTAGGTAACACTGGTTACATTCAATTAATGCTTAACCCAAACTATGCGACAGGTACTGCCAGATATAATCTTGGAAGAGGTAAAATCGATGGCTTAATTATTGATTTAGACGTATACTATAAAGACTCTAAAGGTAAATCACTTGAACTTCATGATGCGAATGTTTCAGATAGTGGTTCCCTCAAAGACGGAAAAGTTAATGCTGGTCCAAGTGGCAGTATAGATGAAGGTTATAAGCAGGGGGGTTCCCCAAGCATATATGAAGGAACACGTTCGGGAGCGGAAAACGACTATTACTTCAGACTTTATCCTGCTTCAAGTGGTACTTTTTATTGTATTTCAAAGTTCAATATATCAGAAAGCGTTGTATTTTCTAGTAGATATGCTAATGCTAGTACTACAAAAGCTCAATCAAATGTTCATATTATTGGATATAGAACTGAACAAGAAGTAAAAAATAAAGCAAAAACGGAACATTCATATGTTTTTAATGGTTGTACGTTTCCTAGAAAATTTTAATATATTTTGCAGTAATTAACAGCATTTAATTTCATATGGGGATATGTTTTAGTTTTATCCCCATATGTATGCTATAATAGATAAAGGAAGTGTTTATAACAATGAAATTCAAATCATTAATTTGTATGGCTATTATTCCAGTTTTAATTTTTTGTGGATGTTCTGAAAAAGAAAAGAAAGGTGTTGAAGTAAATAACACCGTTGAGGAGCTTGTCGAAACTGGCGAACCAGAAAGATTATATTTCGATAATTATTATGCAGGCAGCAATGGCGGCTTATGGTATTATGATAAAGAAAAAAAGCAGGGTTATCCATTATGTTTTAAACCAAGTTGTAATCATGATGATGAACAATGTGATTCAGCATTCAATGGGATTATTGAATCTGTTACAGAGGATGATGAAAATTTATATTGTGTGATAACTGGCCTTGATGATACAAGAATAGAGATGTGCAAAAAGGATGGCACTAATCATAAGGTTTTATTAACAAGAGATCAGACTTATTATATTCCTCCTGAAATTGCCATTAATTCAGGTTATCTTTTTGCATCATATAGTTACATGAACCCAAAAGAATTAGAATCTCACGCTGGCTGTGTAGCTATAAATCTCAAAACATTTGAAGAAACTAATTTTTATGAAAAGACAGAATATAATGCAAGTTGTTCTGTTTCAAATATGTGTGATGGTTTTCTTAAATTAACTACATTTGGAAGATCAGAAATAACTGACGAATTAAATGTCTTTTCTTATAAATTAAAACAAATAGATTGTTCAACATTAGAAGTAAGTGACATTACAGATGACTTATGGGGATATCAAAAAAATGTTGTTGATACATTTTTCGAAAATCCTGGTGAGTTAGGACTCCTTGTTAAAAACGGTGAAAACTATAATATTCATCTTTTTAACCTTAAAGACAACAAAGAAATCGAAACTGTGGAGAATTTAAAAGTAGATACCAGTCTTTTAAGATATGTAATGCACGTTCAAGGTAAATATGTATTTGTTTACAATGATTTAACATCAACATACTATGATTCAGCAACAAAAGAATACAAAGAATTAAAAGTAAACAAAGACAAAATTCATTATTTGAATATGCAAAAAATAACTGATGAGGGTCTTGTTATTGAATTTGTTGATTCTGAAACTTATGAATCAGTTATAAAATTTGTTGATTTTGACACTTTTTTTAATGTAGATTATTTTGGAGACTGATTATGGATAATAATAATGTTTTAAGTTTAGATTCTATAACATTAAAATATAGAGATAAAATAGCCATTAAAGATTTATCGCTTACACTTACTGATGGTGTATATGGTTTGCTGGGGCCTAATGGTTCTGGCAAATCTTTTCATTATTTCCCATTTTATGGATTAATAATTTCGTAAACATTCGCTTGACATTATATATAATGAAATATGTGGGGTAGTTAATGACAATTATTAGGCACCAATAATTTGTATTAATGGCTCAAAATATTAATAAGGAGCAAGGTACAATTGTGGCACAACAGATATAAATGCACTTGGAGTTACTGTAGAATGTAACTTTACAAATTCTAAGAAATATCCAACATGGTCTGACACAAGATTAGCTGGTGAGACACTAGGAGAAGGAGCTCATCCAAATGGCGTTGCGACAGGTCTTTGAAATTATTATCCTTTCAAAAAGTCCAAAAACAGATATACTTATGTAGAATACAATCTCGGTACACAAAGCATGGCTGCAGATTAGACCGTAAATAAAAACTAAATATTTTATAAAATGGGGGTAAGGTAAATATAACTTTATCCCCAAATAAATATATGCTATAATATTTTAAGAGGAGCTGATAATTTTGAAATATAATTTTATTATGAGCATAGTTATTATGTCAGTAATATTAGCATGTGGATGTTCAAAAAAAGACGGTGTTAATGTTGATAATACCCAAGAGATATCTGAAATAACAGATATTGAGATTTTATATTATAATGATTATTATATTGGTGATAATGGCCAACTTATGTATTATGATAACGAAAAGAAATCTGGGTATCCTCTATGTTTTAAACCTAACTGTAATCATGAGGATGGTGAGTGTGATTCTTTATTTAAAGGCACTATTGAGCAAATATACGAGGATAATGATTTTATTTATTGTATGACATCATGTTCAACAACAACTCAAATAGAACGTTGTAAAAAAGATGGCTCAAATCATGAACTTCTTATTCAGAAAGAAGAACCATATAGTTTAGATTTTGATTTTGCTTTTAACTCAGAATATTTATTCACATCATATAGTTATCTTGATCATGAAACGGGAAAATTTAATGTAGGATGCATTGCTTTAAATCTAGAAACTAAAGAAGAAACAAATATTTTTGAATATAAGGGATATCAGGCAAGTTGTACATGTGAAAGCATTGATGAAAATTATGTTCTTTTAACGGTAGGTGGATATAATGATTTAAGTTTAAAGGATAACTATGGTAACTCTTATGAAATGAAACTTATTGACTGCTCCACATTAAAGGTAACAGATATAACAGATGATCTTTGGGGATATAGTGATAATTTAATTTATCATTTAGGGGAAAATAGTAGAATAAATGAATTACTTGTTAAAAATGGTTCAAAATATGATATACATATTTTTGATATAGTAGAGAATAAGGAAATTAGTACTATAGAAGATATAAAAGTTGGAGACGATGAACTTTTAAGAATGGTTGATCATGTAAATGATAAGTATATCTTTACATATGATGATAAGACTGCAAAGTATTATGATACAACAACAAAGAAGTATACAGATTTAAAAGTAACGAAATCCAATAATTGCTTTATGGATATACGTGAAATAAAAGAAGATGGCTTTGTTATTGAATTATTTGACCCTGATACATTTAAGACAGTTATCAAATTTGTTGATTTTGACACTTTTTTTAATGTTGATTATTTTGGAGATTGATTATGAGTAATAATATTTTAAGTTTGGATTCTATAACATTAAAATATGGAGATAAAGTGGCAATTAAAGATTTGTCCCTTTCTCTTACTGACGGTGTATATGGTTTGCTGGGACCTAACGGTTCTGGCAAATCTTCTCTAATGAATATGATTGCAACTATACTTACACCAAACAAAGGCCATATTACCTTTAATGATTATGACATTAATACTTCAAAAAAAGAATATTTAAAGGTTCTCGGCTATATGCCACAACAGCAAAAAGTATATGATAATTTTACCTTGAAATATTTTATGGAATATATGTGCTCTTTAAAAGGAATAAGCAGGAAAGATACAAAATTTGAAGTTGAAGATACTTTACGATATGTGGGTCTTTATGACAGAAGATTTGACACAATAGGAAGCTTTTCTGGTGGTATGAAGCAACGTGCACTTATTGCACAGGCTGTCTTAGGAGATCCAAAGATTATTCTTTTAGATGAGCCTACTGCTGGACTTGATCCAAAAGAAAGAGTAAGGGTAAGAAATCTTATTTCACAAATAGCAAGTGATAAAATTGTACTTATTGCAACTCATATTGTTTCAGATATTGAATGTATTGCAAAAGAAATAATCGTTATTAATAATGGAACTATTATGTATAAAGATACTATCAGCAACATTCTGGGAAATATTGATGGTCTGGTATATGAAGCACTAGTTTCTAAGAAAGATACAGATTTTCTAAAGACCGAAGTTAAAATAGTTAATATGTCTCATGGCGAAAATGACAATATGATTGTCCGTTTTATTGATGAAAATAAAAAATATGCTGATTATGCAACTAAAGTCTGGCCAAATCTAGAGGATTTATACATACACTTATTTGGAGAACTATAGTTGTTAATGGAGGATTAATCATGCTTTTTAGTGAGATAAAAAAAGGTGTAAGCAAAAAAAATATAATAATTGTATTTGTGTTAATACTTATATCTTCCTGTATTTTCTTTCAGAAATATAATACAGGAGATATAAAGCAACATTCTTCTCAAAAAAAAGAACTATATAATGGACTAAAAACAGCAGATTATAGCACTGTAAAAGAAAGAATTTATGGCAATGCAAATGAAGAAGATGACTTTGTAAGCAGTAACGTTCAAAATTATGAAGCAGAAAAACATATGAATGAAGTATATTGCTATAATGATAAAATAAAAAGTATAATTAACAGAGCTTATGAACTTCTAGATGTTAAAGTTTTTAAAGAAAGCCAGTACGCAACAGCTGTTATTAACAAAACAATCGAAATATATAGCAATGTACATACAGGATATTTCACATTTGAATTTTCTGATGGTATCAATAATATGATTTCTTTCAAATTTGCTGATATCATAATAATTACTGTAATTATTATGTTTGCATATAATATTACCAATTGTGACTACGATAATGGCTTTACAAAAGTAATATGTACTACAAAAAATGGAGTGAATAATTTAGCTTCAAAGAAGATATTATCCATGATATGGATAACTTTTAAGATATTTATTTTTACATACTTGCCTATATTAATCATGAGTATAGTTATATGGGGATTTGGTGATGTTTTTAGAACCATTCAGTCACTTGAAAATTACTACAGGTGTACATATTGTATTAATGTTTTGGAGTTTATAATTATATATTTTCTTGCAAAACTTGCCGTATTTGTTATTATAAGTTTACTTGCCATGATAATTGCAGAAAAGTTAAGAAACATATATTTTACATATGCAGTAGTTTCCATTTTTTCAATACTGGAATATGTTTTATATAGTTATATAAACAATAACAGCCTGTTTTCGATATTAAAATATGCAAACTGTTATGCTTTGATATTTCCAGAAAAAGTAATATACAACTTAACTTTAATTAATCTTTTTTCAAAGCCTGTAGATGCTGTATTAGTAGAACTCATATTTGTATTAACATTTTTATTTATTATGTTTATACTCTGCCTCATTGCAGTAAGAAAACATAAAAATATAATAGTAAAACGTAAGGCATTTTCATTAAATAAAAAAATACAAATTTTTAAGGAAAAAGCTGAAAATAAATTTAGAATAAACTTTAGTAAAAAAAGACTTCTTAATGTAGAATTTTATAAAATGTTTGCCAAATCCAAAACATTAATAGTGCTAATATTAGTTGGTATACTTTGTTTAAGAGTGCAAAAATATCATGCATA
>JAILNW010000220.1 GCA_024691145.1 Lachnospiraceae bacterium | reverse complement strand
GTTACTATTCATGCACAACCTGTAAAAAAACTATAATTATTTCCAATTATTTCTTATTGCAAGCTAATATAATGTTATGCTATAATAGTGTGGGTGCTATGAGGCATGAGGGTTTTATAATTTTTCAAGAAAGTATAGAGGTTATGAGTTATGAGTAAAGAAAAGGGATATATAAGTCTTACTATGTTTGACCTTTTAAAAGGTTTTGCAATTATTTGTGTTGTTTTATTTCACACTATTCCATTTGGAAATTTACCACTTCCAGCGCGTATGTTTACTGAGGCTATGATGCCAGCATTTTTCGTAATGAGTGGTTACTGGTTAAAAAAGAAAAAAATATCTAAAGGTATCAGTTACAGTTATCAGTATATTTTAAAATTGTATATTAATATAACTATTTCTGTGGCTCTCTTGTCATGTGTGATAAAGCTAATCCAGTTAGAAGCACCTTGGTTCTGGATTAAGCATACTACATTACCATTTGTTTTAGGTTTATCACATTCTGACGGAACAAAGATTGCTGCAACTTCAGTGGTTGGAAAGATAATAACATTTTTCACTTCTCACCTTGGAGGACAGACTGAAGATATATACCATCTTTCATGGAACGGACCAGCCTGGTTTATACTGGCATTATTCTTTGCATGGTGTATATTCTTTATTGTTACAAGAATTAATAATGTATTTTTAGAAACTGTTATTATGATTCTTATTGCTTTAGGTGGTATCTATCTTTGCAATACATCAAACTGCTACTTCTGTATTCCACAGGGTATGATTGCAGCTTTTTATGTATATGTTGGATACACTTTAAAAAGAAAGAAAGCATTTGATCATAATGTGAATATATTTGTGTATTTACTTTGTATTGTATTATGGGCTGCTTTAACTTATTTTGGACATATAAGTCTTAATAACCACCATATTACAAACACTACTATCGAACACATTTTAACAAAAGCAGGTGTATCATTTGCAGTACCTGAAGTAGTTAATGGTTTTATTCAGGTATGTTCAACAATTTTTGGTTCATATGTTATTATTATCACATTTTTGATGATTAATAAACTTGAATTAAAGACATCTGCACCACTTATGTTTGTCGGAAGATATACTAACTACATACTTGCTGTTCATGCGGTAGAACTTATCGTTTTACCTTGGGCTAAAGTATATGGCGTTTTATTTAATAAGATTCAGAATGCCATGATATGTGCAATAATTATTTTCTTTACAAGATCAGTTATTATAGCAATTGCATGTATTATAAAAACAAAATTGGCAAAAAAACAGGCTGCAAAAAAGAGAAAGAAAAAAGAACCCTCTAAAAAAACCGTTACACCTGTTGTAAAAGAAGAAAATACAACTCCTGAAGTTAAAGAATCAGATAATGAGACTCCATCTATAGAAAACACTGATAATTTAACAGTTAAGGATTTGATATTCTCATTTTTCGGCAATGGTAATACAGCATTTTCATGGGTTGAGGATGATGCTGTTAAGGATATTTCTTATGATTTATTTGCTGTAAGTATTACTAAGACTGCAAAAACTTTAAACAATATGTATACTAAATCATTTGCCGTTATTAAGAGTAATTCCTACAATTACCTTTGCAATGTATTTGCTTTAACAGTTACAGGAAAGAATGTTACACTTATTGATTCTAACCTGTCTTCTGAGGATTTGGCTAAGATTATTAAGGAAACAAAGACTGAGCATATTATTTGCGATGCAGAAAAGATGGATGATTTTAAAGGACTTTTGGTTCCTGTATCTTCTTTTGATGATATTACAGAAGCAGATTCATCATTTTCAATTGTAAATGTTCAGGAAACATTAGATGAATTATGTTCTTATACAGGAAGCATTACATTTTATCCTGATAAGACAGTTTATGACACAGACAGTATTATTTCAGCAGCTCATCTTTTAAAGGAAGATATTTTAGGAGCTTCTGGAGATTATACATGTATAGCACTTCCATTGTCTGATATATTTGGATTTACAAGTGTTTGTGTTGCCATGCTTAAACGTGAGAATATATATCTTGCCAAGGGTTCTTCAGTTGAAGATAAGGATATGGCGGTTATTAAGCCATTCTCATATGTTATAACAGAAGAATTTAACAAGGATCTTCTTACAGACAATGTTAAAGCACTTCTTTTATGTAACAGCACATCATTTGATACAGAAGGCAGGGACATTATTGTTCAGAATATCATTAAGAATGAAAATACTTTAACATTAAACACTGTTAATAGTGATAAAGGTGCTTTACAGGTAGTTTTATCAGAAGCAACAGATCTTCCTGCAGCTTATGTAACTGTAAAGAATTATGTTTTCAGTTTCTTAGGTAATGACAATATTGCATTTTCAACATACGTTGGAAAGGAATTTATTAATATTACATATGATGAATTTGGTAAAAATATTATTGCATGTGCAATGGCACTTAAAGATATGCCATATACTAACTTCACATTTATGGGACGTAATACACATCAGTATATGACTCTTGTATATGCACTTTTACTTTGTGGCAAGAATACAATTCTTGCTGATGGTACTCTTCCAAAGGATAACATTGCTACATTGCTTAAAACAGCAGATACTGATTTTGTAATATGTGATGAGATGTATGTTGAAGATTACAGAGATATTGCAGGTGGTAATATTGAATCAATTACATCACTTATAGAAAAGGCTGCTGACCTTATAGATAAAGATATTGTGGCTCTTCTTAACAGTTTTGATGATGAAGCTGGTATGTTTATGATTTTCACATCTGGTACATCTTCATGTGCCAAAGCTGTTGTACATAAGGCTAATAAACTTTTATCTGGTTCATATCTTTTTGCTAACCAGATTTATGGTAATAAGGGCGAAAGAGTTTATATTCCAATTCCTCTTCACCATATATTTGGTTTAAAGAGAACTATAACAGCTTTATTTAAAGGAGAGACAATCTGCTACAGTAGTGATCCTAAGCTCTTTAAAAGAGATATTAAGAGATTTGATCCTAACTCATATGCCATTGTTAACTCTATGTTGGATTTCATTCTGACTAACAACCTTTTAACACCAGAGACAAAGGCATTTCTTATTGGCGGAAGCCCTTGTAACTACGAGGTTGCCAACAAGATTAATGAGATGGGATATGTTATACAGAACGCTTATGGTCTTTCCGAATTAGGCGGTGCCATTGCTATTAATGCCATTGGAAGTCCTCTTCTAAGCGAACTTGTTATATGTCCTTCCATAGATGTTATTATTGATGAAGAAACCAGCGAGATTTCAGTAAAATACCAGTACATCTTTGAAGGGTACTATAAGAATGAAGAAGCTAATAGGGAAGCATTTGATGGAGATATCTTCCACACAGGTGATGCCGGTATAGTTAAGGAAGGTAATATTCTTAATATTACAGGAAGAATCAAAGATTTGCTTGTTCTTAACAATGGTGAGAAGCTATTTGGACCAGAGATTGATCAGGAGTTATCATCATTAAATGGTATTAAAGAAGCAGGTGTTACTTTAAAAGACAATATACTTTACGCAGTTATAGTTCCTGAAGAAGGTGTTACTGAGGAAGATGTTAATAAGATAATGGATGAATATAACAATACCCAGACAGTAATACGAAAGATTAAACATTACAGGGTTACTAATGAACCTCTTCCAAGAACATCAATCGGCAAGCTGCAGAGAAGGTTATTACAATAATTAAGAATTGACTTTAGAACGTTTTTAGTTTACTGACATCTAAAAACGTTCTTTTTTATATTTTCTTCTAAATATCTCTAAATAATGTACTATATTTGCATTATATTGTACTATTTATT
>JAILNW010000128.1 GCA_024691145.1 Lachnospiraceae bacterium | reverse complement strand
GCCTTTCAGTATGTATGCTATCATAAGAAGTATTATTGAATATATATATGATACGGATTATTCGGAGTGTTTTATATTTAAATTTGGTAAAAAACATTTTAAGATTTTGATTGCAATAATGATTGCATGGACTATAATACGAAATCTTATACCATATTGTAAAGTTTGATAGAACCACCATACTAGCCTATGGTGGTTCTTTGTAATAAGGCTAAATTTTAGGAAAGGAAAAGTTTGTTGTGATTTAATATCACCACATAACAGGTTTAACAATGGAAAATCAGCTAAGGGGAAAAAACCAGGGAAATGAGCCTGGTGAAAACATGGAAAACAAAGTGCAAAATGTTGATAATTCGGCTGTTATTAAGAGAAGAGTTTTTCTTGGAATTAAGATTTTTGCCGTTTTTTGTCTGCTTGTTGTACTTATAGGTGGAATTGTTGTTTATGCAAAATATGGTACTATTATAATGGATTGTTATAGTGAAGCCAGTAAAATTGCAGCGGATTCTAAACCAGATGACTTTAGAAAAACCGGAGGAGCAAAGTATTTTGATGCTTCGGGCAACGAAATAAAGGCCTTATCAAGAGCAAATTCTGACACTTACCTTACTTGTGATGAGATACCACAGCTTGTAAAAGAAACATTTATTGTTAGTGAGGATAAAGACTTTTATAATCATAAGGGTATTAGTTATAAGGGTAATGTAAGAGCTGTTATAGCAATTATAAAGGATAATGGTAAGCTGTCTCAAGGTGGTAGTACTATTACCCAGCAGCTTACAAGAAATATATATCTTACTTTTGAGAAAAGTATTGAGAGAAAACTTAAGGAGATGTTTATTTCACTTAAACTTGAGGAGGCATATAGTAAAGACCAGATTTTGGAATATTATATTAATAATATTTATTTTAGAAATAACCATTATGGAATTGAGTCAGCAGCTCAGGGATACTTTGGAAAAAGTATTAGTGAGTGTACATTAGCACAGCAGGTATTTTTATGTGCAATACCTAACAGACCTGCATATTATGATCCTTATACTAATTTTGATCA
Source organism: Lachnospiraceae bacterium (assembly GCA_024691145.1). Classification (GTDB taxonomy): domain Bacteria; phylum Bacillota; class Clostridia; order Lachnospirales; family Lachnospiraceae; genus JAILNW01. Next base: position 3,012 of record JAILNW010000128.1, on the reverse strand, counting down.
TACAATTAAAAGAAAAGACAGACTATTAAAACAGCTTCATGATGATGGAAAGATTTCAGATGACATGTATACAACAGCATGTAATGAAGAAATAGTTGTAGGAAGATTTTCAAAAACTAAGGAGAATATTCCACAGCCTTTAAAATCATATATAGAGGAGTGTGCAGTAAGAGCCTTAATGGCAGCTTCTGGATTTGAATTCCAATATGGTTTTACGAAAGCACAGGAAGATGAATTTGAAGAATATAAAAATGAACGTGATGAAATATTTAAAGACTGGGCTAATACAATGCAGAAAAATGAGTATTATGTATATACATCTATTGATTTTGACGCCCAGAATGCTCTTCAGGAAGCAGTTAACAATGTTTTAAATGATGCAAATACAGATTTGAACGATGAAGGTATATACGAATTCCAAGGTTCTGCTGTATGTATAGATAATGATACTGGTAAAGTTGTAGCTATGGTAAATGGCAGAACCCAGGCTGATAAAGAGAATTATGGTGAGAGAGCATATAATAATTACAGACAGCCAGGTAGTTCAATTAAACCAATTCTTGTATATGGACCTGCCTATGATATGAGAGATGGAAATGGCAATGCTGTGTACACGCTTGATAGTACAATGGTGGATGAGAAGATTGATAGTAAGTGGGCACCAAAGAATGCCAGTGGAACTTATCTTAACAGAGAGGTTACTTTTAAGGAAGCACTTGCTCGTTCTTTAAATACAATACCTTGGTTATTATTTAGAGATATGAAAGAAGCAAATGGCGGCAAATTAAATTATTGTTTTGATTATTTGAAGAAGATGAATTTTAATAAAATAACTATGGATGATGCAGATGGCCTTTCTGCTGCTATAGGTGGTACAAAATATGGTACAAACACACTTGAAATGGCTGCAGCATATGCAACAATTGAGAATGAGGGAGAGTACAGACAGCCTTCATGTGTTATAAGAATTACAAATAAAGATGGCGAGACTGTAACAGAAGACCGTCAGGGTGTAAGAGAAGTATATGATATTAACACTACTAAACAGTTAATAGAATCAATGCAGGCTGTTCTTTATGCTGATTATGGCTCAGCAACAAAGGTTCCTGTAAATGGTCAGGACTGTGCTGGCAAAACAGGTACAACTGATGGATATAAGGACGGCTGGATGTGTGGTTTTACAAAGTATTATACTACAGCAGTATGGTGTGGTAATGATCATAATACAACAGCAGATAGCAATACTGGTGCTACATTTGCAGGTAAGATATGGCATGATTATATGACAGTTATACATGAAGGTCTTGCAAGAAAAGAATTTGATACAACGGTTGTTGGGCTTAATACAGGCAAACATGAAGAAGAACAGGTAGATGATTCTTCTGATGGCGGCGGATTCTGGGATTGGAATATTATTACGGACTGGATTAACACAAAGACTAAGGAACCAGAACCAACACCAGAGCCAGAACCAGAGCCTATTAAGACTAAAAAACCAAGGGAAAATGATAATAATAACGATAATGATGATTATAACGATGTAGAAGAAACAGAGTCTCCTGAAGATAATTATGATGATAATCAGGAACCTGATGTACATCCAGAAGAACCATCAGATAATAATGATGATAATAACAATAATGACAACTGGAATAATGATAACGGAAACAATAATAACTGGAATAACAATGGCGATTGGTAAAATAATTAAGCCGGTGTAGTAGTGATACTACATCGGCTTTTATAATTTTAATTATTATATAATCTCGTATCCCTTAAGCATTCTTGCTCTGCTAGGATGTCTTAACTTTCTTAAAGCCTTTGCTTCAATCTGGCGAATACGTTCTCTTGTTACGTTAAATTCTTTACCAACTTCTTCAAGAGTTCTTGTTCTTCCATCATCAAGTCCGAATCTTAAAGTCAATACTCTCTGCTCTCTTTCTGTTAAAGTAGAAAGAAGCTTCGAAATCTGATCCTGAAGCATGGCATATGAAGCTGCATCCTCAGGTCCCACAATAGAATCATCCTTTATAAAATCACCAAGATGACTATCGTCCTCTTCTCCTATAGGGGTATCAAGAGAAATAGGATCAGCAGATACCTTAAGAATCTCCCTTACTTTTTCAATAGGCATATTCATGGCATCTGATATCTCCTGCTCAGTAGGTTCACGGCCAAGTTCCTGTAACAATGTTCTTGATACACGATAGGTCTTATTAATAACTTCAGACATATGAACAGGAATTCTTATGGTTCTTGACTGGTCAGCTATAGAACGTGTAATTGACTGTCTAATCCACCAAGTGGCATATGTACTGAACTTAAATCCCTTTGTATAATCAAACTTATCTACAGCTTTAATAAGTCCAAGATTACCTTCCTGAATTAAATCAAGAAATGATAAACCTCTTCCAACATATCTTTTTGCTATACTTACAACAAGTCTTAAGTTAGACTCAGCAAGCTGGCTTTTTGCAAGCTCGTCCCCTTGTTCAATCCTTTTAGCAAGCTCAATCTCATCATCAAGAGATAATAAAGGATATCCACCAATTTCCTTTAAATACAACTTTACAGGATCATCACTCATGGCTGAACTTAATAGAGATGAATCGGTATCATCTGATAAAAGATAATCATCGTCAATATCATCAAACTCTAATAATGCATCAGCTGAAGGTTCTTCATCCTGAAGGTTGAGTATAATAATGTTCTTGGATTCCAGATATTCATACATCTTGTCGATCTGATTAAGAGAAGGATTAACCTGCTTAAACACATCGTTTACCTTATTGATCTCAATTACGTTATTGTTCTTTTTGGCAAGCTCAATAAGTTCGTTAAGCTTCTGCTTGAAAACCTCTGTTTTGTTCTGAATATCTGAGTCAGTTGCCTTCGACTTTTCATCAGCAGATTTAATATTATTCATAACTACCTCCAAATAATTAACTACAAAGTTTAAAGTGAAAATCACACTAAACAACATTGTATCATACATAGAAAAAATATGCTATA
>JAILNW010000062.1 GCA_024691145.1 Lachnospiraceae bacterium | reverse complement strand
GATTATCTGCATCTTCTCTTGTTTCTATATAAACTGTATATATTAGAATTTCGGGATTAACAATCGTAGCTGCTGCTATATTGTTAAATCTTTTTCTTCCACTTATATCCATTGGTATAACCATGCAGGCTTTTTCTGTATATGTAAGTATAAATGGTATGTTCTCTATAAATGCAATATCATCCTGCTTATGGTCGCGATATTGCATACTTTCAATAATAATCTTAAACTCTCTTTCAAATTCTTTAATTGCTGACTTAATAAAATTTTCTAAGTCTAACCCCTTAATTGTCTCCTCAAAGTTTTGTTTTCTTCCTTTGTAGAACTTTATCTGATCCCTTTCCCCGTTATTAATATGTTCTATACAATTAAGCAGTTCATCAAAAGCCCTCTTGGCTCCATCATTATTGTTAATGCGTGTTAATACATCATCTTTAAGTCTTCTAGTTAATGCTATCTTATTAACGCTATTTGCATGTCTAACATATCCTTGATGAAGTAAAAGGGATGCTTTTTCAAGCGGATCAAGTCCTAATTCTTTTAATTCCTGATTACTATAGCTTCTATCCCATTGTTCTATTGTAAATGATTGTAATTTACTTTTTGGATTACTCTTTACTATGCATAAATGTTCCTTTTTCTTTTTATTATGATGACCTTCTTCTAAACCATTTAAATAATTGTCTATGCATTTTTTATAATCACTAATTGGTTTATAACCGACACATATTTTTTCAGTTACCCATCTTCTATGTTCAATCCAAGATAATTTTTCTATAATCTCTTTTTTATTTTCTCCAATAAGCAAATCATTTACTGCAATTGCTACCTGATTATAATTATTATCATCTAGTGCAATTCCCAAACTGAATAGTTTTGACTTTAATGCAACAACATTCGATACACTCGAATAATAATTATAAAACTCCTTAAAATCTTCCTTTACTTTTCTAAAATCAATATTTAAACTCTTTTCCCATACAAAATGTGCATTTAACGCCATTCTATTAATTTGCTCAAATAATTCTAGACTCTTAAACGGTTTATTAGCATATAAAGGGTATATTCCATCTAGGATATCATTCCCCTCTGTATCCTCACTAATATATCCTATTATACTATCAATATGTTTTTCATCACAAATCTCTTTGCATGACTTAGCTAACATATAATTTTCCCTGTCATCTCCAATTGAAACAAATACATAGTGAAGAGGTTCATCAATAAACTCTCTGACATTTAAACTATATGGTTCTATATTATCAAATTCCGATTGTTCACAAACAAAAGAAATATTTCCGTATGTATCTTCGTTTATATTATCATCTATATTGAAGAAGCGTTTAAGTGTAGGTCTTTCGCATAAATACTCATTCTTATCTGTCTCATTTGTTATTACCTTCACATTAAGTGTCTTATCTGCAATCTGTCCATTCTGAAGACATGAATCAAGGAAATTTCTTCCATAGTCCTTTAAACCTAATATGAGCACATTAATATCTTTTTCATCATCTTTACAGCATTCAAATAATGGATGTTTATACATGTGATGCTGAATAGCCAGAAAAGCATTATTATTATCTTTTTTTCCGTTTTCCGCTAGTCTAGTAATAAAATCATAAACTTCTTTTAAATCATCCCTAAGTTCTTCACAGCACTTATATCTACTCTTACGATTACTTAATGTGTTTTTTAAAATATTAGTAATTTTAGTTCTTAACTTGCCATTAAAATTTCTGCCTGACATAAGATTCGATTCCCTTACAAGTTCCTCAAGCCTGTTAAAAAAACTTCTATTAAAACGATAGTTATTGTTTTTTACCTCATCTGTTAAAATAATAGCACTAAATAATGTTGCTCCTATAGAAAATATATCTGTCTGAATTGTTGGAGTCATATCAAATGCTTCTGGTTCCATATACCCATCAGTGCCTATTCCTTTTTCTGCTTTTCCACCATTACTGGAACATATTGTATTAATATCAAATATAGATATTGTCTGTTCATTTAAATTCTCACCACGTTCTACAAATCCAAAATTAGATGGTTTGATGTCCCTGTGTATAATTCTAGCTTTATGAAGTTCACATATACACTCTGTAAGTACAATTAATGCACTAAAAACATTTTTCAGATAGTCTTCTGCACTCTCATTAACATTGTCTCTTATTTCATTACAATAATCTTCAAATGTCCTTAATTTCTCTCCCTGAGTCCATATATACATTGTACTAATCTCTTTTTCTGTATCAATATCATTCCCATAAAATATTTCGAAATAAGGAATAAATGTTGATAACACGCTGTTATTGTGTTTAATTTTTATAAGGTTATCATATATAGCTCTATTATCTTCAATTTCTTTCTCAAATATTTCACATTGCTCTGGAAATTCTTTTGATAAAACTAAATTATTATTTTCCTTTCTCTGTAACATTACATTACCTGGATAAAATTCCTTTAGTACTCCTGCTCCGCTTTCTTCGTTCCATACATCATAACATATTGCAGTTCCTCCTGCATTAATAAATCTTCTTATCTCAAATGTCTTACTAAACTTTTCTCCATCACTTACTCCACAAAGAGTAATTCTTTCTCCATCATTTAATCGATTTTGTATCATTACAATTCCTCCTCTAAAACTTCTCGTTAATTAATCAAATATCTACCGATATAAAACTTAAATCATCAAAATTATCCTCTTTTTTAAGATATTTTTCTAAACTATAATAATCTTTATTTTCTATTATTCTACATATATCTTCATTAATTTTGTTTCTTTCATACATTTTTTTCCAGGCTCCATCTGAACATATAAACAAAGACTCTGTTACCCCAACATTTGTCACCTTTATCTTTGCTTCATCAGCTGCACCTCTGGTAGTTGTTACATAGCACCCATCTGTTGAATCAGACGGTGGTATAACAACTGAATAATTCCCCTCCTTAACTGTTCCAACAAGACTGTCACCAAGACTGAAACACAACATTTTGTTACTTCTCTTATCAATCATTATGCTTGCTATTGTGCTTGAATAATCCTCAACATTTTTAGAATTCTCATCAGCATATTTTTTTAATTCATACATTATACGTGATACTATAAAATTTGCTATGTTTTTCTCATTAAAACCCAGCAATTCTTCTCCCATTTTCATAAAAAAATCCGTTATGGTCGCACATGCTATCTCTGCTCCTTTTTTAGATTCACTGCATGTAGACACCCCATCTGCCAAAGATATAACGCATACCTTCTCATTTTCATCAAAACAAAGTGCATCCTGATTCTCTTTACCTGTTTCTATATGATGTTTTCCAATTTCACTAAACTTATTTATTTTCATCTTTCTTTCCTCCCATCACTCCTATAAACCTTCAACATTTAAATATATTGCTAATACTACCAATACATCAAAAACATTGTTTCCATCAAAAGGGTAAGATCCTGCCTTTATAAGATCC
>JAILNW010000359.1 GCA_024691145.1 Lachnospiraceae bacterium | reverse complement strand
CTAGTATAGAGTTTGCAAAATAACTAGACATAATGTGAAGAATGTTTTTCGTGAACAGTAACAAATCCTATTTATATAATAATTTTTCCGGTATATAGCGCAATTAGTTTATCCTGCATTATTTCTTTCATAAGTTCAAATGCTGGTATGCCTGTACAGTGTCCGCTATAGAAAATAGTGTTCATCTTTGAAAGTTCCTTTGCAGTTTCAATAATTACTTTTCTTTCTTCTTCCGTATGTTCTGCATCACGTTTCATCATATGAAAACCACTTATTACATAGTCAGGGAGGCTTCCAAACAACTCCTGATACTTATCAAGAATGTTAAGTATGCCATTATGAGCGCAGCCTGATAACAAGTAATGGAATCCATTCTGAGTTATTACAAGACACTGCTCGTGTTTAAAATCATCAGGAACTTTCTCATTATTATCAAGCTTACACAGATTTTTATTGCCTGTTGGAAAACATCTTTTATTACCTATGCCACTAAATAAATACAGCTCATCATCTATCATAAGGTCTCCATCTATTAAGCTGATATTAGGCAAATCAAGTATGGCCTTGTCTATTCCTATATATCTTTCCCCATTATAATGTGGTTCTGCAGCAGAAGCCTGCATTATAATCTGTGCTGTATTATTTATAGCCGATATTGGCAGTATACCACCTGAATGATCATAATGACCATGACTTAGAATTATTGTATCCACTGTCTTAAGGTCAACTCCAAGAATCTCAGCATTCTTTACTACGGCATCTGTCTGCCCTGAATCCAAAAGCAATTTATGTTTCTTTGTTTCAATATATATACTTAATCCATGCTCTGCAACACAACTATTGTTGCTGCCACAGGAATTTTCAACAAGTGTTACTATCTTCATCTTACACCTTGACATGTTAAGTGCGGAGACCCGTGACTTTGGTCATGGGAGGAGCACACTTTAAACTATGTCGTTACCTTTCTTTTTTCTATCAGATAACCATGAGATGTTTCTAAAAATTTAATCTTTTTACAACTCAAGCTACCTTTGTTTACTTTAGTTCCATTTAGAGTCCTTATATCAAAGAAACCACTTGTTCTTCTTCCAAAAATGAAATATTGTTTTCCTTGATATGCAACTCTGTCATATAATCTAAACCCCTTAACTTTATATTGAGCTTGATTACTTTTTTTAATACCACCTTTTAATATTTTTGCTTTATGTATTTGTCTATTGTGACATCTTACCTTTTTGTAATAGAAAACTTCTCTATTACTAATAGCAGCAAAATTACCACTGATACATCTTGCATCTATGTAATGTTCTTTAGGTAAGTTATTGCTTATGCGTATATTTTTAGTAATGTATCCATAAGTCAAACTAACACTTGGATAATTTTCTTTAAGCTTATTATAGAAAGCCCATCTCATAATTCCCATGAAAGTTGCATCATTAAATCTTTGACCTCTTTTAATTGATTCTGGTAATTCTATTAACCCTTGGTGATATCTTGTATGACAAGTTTCACATAAAGTGGTTAAATTATTAGGTGCATTACCACCTGTCTTCCTTGATTTAATATGATGTACATTGAGAATATTATCTTTACTTTTGCCTTTACAACATTGACATGTGTGATTATCTCTAAATAATACATACTCTCGTACATTCCAGAAATCCATTTGTTCACCTTGCTGATATTCAACTCCACTAATATCAGGATTTTTGATTTTCTGAATATCAAAGCTTGCTACTTCTGCAATAATGTTAGTAATTGGAAGTATTTTGTGGATTTTAGCTACCATTGTTAAATGACTGTCCACCTTTTGCTGTACAGAAGGAGCTAACCAACCATCTGGACGTTTACGATTATTAAATCTAGGCTTACGATATCTAAGTTTATTACTTCTGCGAGTCCTTCTATACTGTTGTCTAGTAGAAATTTTGTCTACTATATCATTTCTCAACTCCACATCTACCTCGAATAAAACCTTGTCTTTTGTCGTGGCTGATATGCCGATATTTTTACTTCCGGCATCGATACCTAAGTTAATTTCTTGAGTATAATTTGTTGTCTCATATAATAATTGAATTGTGAACGGACATTTCTTAACAACTTTAGCTTTATTATTTTTTAATAATCTACGAACCTTGCCATGCCTATCAGTAGGCATTAAAGGCTGTCCGTTTTTTCCTAAAACATATACCATAATAGGCACTCCTTTCGTAAAATGTATAGGATTTTTGCTATAAGCCAGCTCCTATTAGGCTGTAATGTAGCCTTCGCCAATGTTAATGAGAGGTTTAAATATCTGCAACACTATCCCTACCCAGCAGGATTGTTTAATCACAGACCTTAGAGCTACAGACTAGGCTAAATATCCGTAGGTAACTATATATTCTCTCCTAACGTAGTACTCAAAGTACTTAGGCTAGTCAATCCCGAACTTGTACATTTTATACAAGCCCGTGACTTTAGTCATGGGTTATTGACTTTTCCACCTCACCATAAAACTTTAACCAATATCCATCATCTTCAGAATAATGTTCTATTGCTTTAGTAAATATTTTTATATTAACTGCACAAATAAACTACTTCATCTAAAAGTCGCTCCACTAATTTATAAATATTTACTGAAGGATTCATCTTCTTAATATCAATACTTTCATCATATCCTCGTTCTTTCCAGTAATTATCTAATATTTTTGCATTTGCAATTGCAGCCCTTATTCTCTCGTTTCCATTACTTCCAAGTATTTTTCCTATTGTTCCTTTTGCTGCTTTTAATTTATCTGTATATCTTGTAACTTCCATGTGTTCTCTCATAAACCTTATTATACTTCTCTTATCTACCTGACCATCAGGTAATATATTTTGAAAATGCATTACCAGCCACGTTTCAAATAATAAATTTGAATAATCTAAGATATAATTATTATCTGAATTTTTCATAAGTAGCATTACATTTTGTATATCCTGTGGAGCATCACAATCAAATACAAGATGTTTCTCATAATAAATATACTTACTGGCATTTTCTGGTTTAGGATTAATGATTTTTCTTTCTCCATTAACTAATCTTGGCATAACCACTCACCTGCCATTTCTTTATACACATCTTCTTCAAATACAGGTATGGCACCATATTTACCAGCCAAATAATCCTTAGAGAAACTTGCATCTGACCTTGTTTTTATATCAGCCAAAGTATATAGGCTTGATATGCCCCGCATATTCTTTTCAACAAAAGCTATTTCATCTCTTCTAAACTGTTTTCTATTCATTAGTGATATATCATGTGTTGTGAATATTAATTGTGCTTTTTTATTCATCTTTCCTTGAAATAAATCTACTATAAACTTTGTAAGAACAGGATGTAATCTTGCGGACATCTCATCTACAACAAATACTCCTCCATCTTCAATAATATTTAATATATACTGAATAAATGAAAAATATCTATTTGTACCAGATGATTCCATATTTAATTCAAATTTTTCCTGTCTTGTAACGACACCAGCTTCATCATAAACATCATGAATTGTCTTAATTTCATAAGGGTATAAATCATTCGTCCTTTCATCCATATTTTCTTCTATACTAAGTCCAGTTATACCAACATCTGCCACTTTAATAAATTTTTCTATTGTTTTTCTATACTCCTCATCTTCAACAAGTCTGTTAGAAAAACCTACTATATAAAAAGAACCTTTAACACTACTTTCAAGTATTAATTCAAAATGTACATTTAACTTGCTCTTTAAATATTCTTTAAATCTATCTACTATATTCTTAACCTCACCTTCGGCAAAGTAATCTAATACACCTAGATACAATCTGTCTGACCTTTGTATATCAATTTTTTTTAATTCTGATTCATATTTTTTTCCAAATGAAATTGTATCCTGACTTCTGTCATATACAATCTTTTCATCTACCATAAGCCACTCTTCTTTAATGCTAGTTCGTTTTTCTTCAGGTATATCATGAATAACAAATCCATACTGAAAAGTCTGATCATTGTAATTAAATATTATTTCAAATTCAGAGTCATTGCATACATGCTCACTTAATTTAAATGTACTTCGTTTTACATTAGGCATTCTCTTTCCATAATCAACCTCATCATCACGTATTCCAGCATCAAAAAACTGATTATATACAAAACTTTCAAAATAATATAAAGCACTTATCAAATTAGACTTTCCACTAGCATTCTTACCATAAATTGCAAGTGTCTTCACCACTTTATTATTACCACATTCCAAAACATGCCCCTTCATATCTTTATATGAAACAGCTCTCATATCCAATATAATCTCATCTTTAAAAGAAGCAAAATTCTTAACTCTAAACATTATCAGCATAATAATTCCTCCCTTAATATAAGTATATATTAATATACAAAGCATTTCAATATATTATTCGTATTTTTCGATTATTTTACAGAATTATCATCGTATTTTATCATATATATCAAGTATTATTCGTGTTTTTCGATTATATTATTCTTTCCACCTCACCGTAAAACTTTAACCAATATCCATCATCTTCAGAATAATGTTCTATTGCTTTAGTAATTATTTCTTCTGTTAATTTTCTTACTATTATGTCTGGTCCCCCTGCAGGAACATAATCTTTTTGTTCTTTATCCATATAGTCTACATAAAACTGCGGTGAACATACCGTTACTGTATATGTTCCTAGATTTGTTTCAACAAAACATCTATATTATCTCTGTCTTCATTAATCTTATCCAATGATGTGGGAAATATTATTTTTCTTATTTCCATTTAAATATGCTTCCTTTCTTTTAAACTGCAATTATTTAACGATGTTTCCATGTGTGTAAATATACTATCATCTGCCAATTTAATTGCAAACTTACATTTTTCCTTACTATGCACAATGTTAAACCTCCAACTTTCTCCATTTTAGCATACTTATGTAAAAAATAAAAGGAATGTTTAATGTTTCATTCTTTTTTACATTAATCGTTCTTTTTATCTTGATATCTATCTTGATATTTTATATAATTTAACATATAAAGTTACTTTTGGAGGTGTAACATGAAATATATTGATGTTAAAACAGCTTCAGAAAAATGGAATATTACAGAGAGAAGAGTTACATACCTATGCCGAAACGGACGTATAGAAGGTGCAAAAAAAGAGGCTGGGCTTTGGCTTATTCCCAGTAATTCTGTGAAGCCAGAAGATGGCAGAAAAAATAAGATTAAAACATTAACTACAACAATAGAAAATCTCCCTCTTCCTATAGGCGTATCTAACTATATAGAATTGGTTGAAAACTACTACTATGTTGATAAAACGTTAATGATAAAAGATTTTCTAGATTCCAGACCAAAGATATCTTTATTTACACGTCCTAGACGTTTTGGTAAAACCCTCACTATGGATATGCTAAAAACATTCTTTGAAATATCAGAAAATGATACATCTGTATATTTTAAAGATAAGAATATTTGGAACTGCGGAGAAAAGTATAGAAAAGAGCAAGGTAAATATCCCGTAATATCCGTAACATTTAAAGATATAAAATATTCTACATGGGAACAATCCTTTACTGCAATAAGAGACGTTATTGTTGAAGAATACAAGAGACATATATATATACTTGATAGTAACAAATGTAACGACTATGATAAAAAGTATTTCCTTAACATTATAAATCAGTCTATTACAGAAGTAGAATTAGCAGGCGCGTTTAGTAATCTTTCCAAAATGCTTAATATACATCATAATAAACCTGCAATTATAATAATTGATGAATATGATACACCTATACATCAAGGATTTTCTGCTGGTTATTATGATTTGGTTGTAAACTTTATGAGAAACCTTCTTTCTGGAGCGTGTAAAGATAATTCCAATCTTGCATTTGGTTTTTTAACAGGAATTATGAGAGTAGCCAAGGAAAGCATTTTTAGTGGTTTGAATAATTTAGCAATTCATTCCATACTTGATACCAAATTCAGTGAATACTTCGGTTTTACTAAATATGAGATACTTTCTATGGCTGCATATTATAACTCATCAGACAAATATGAAGAAATATGCAGATGGTATAACGGTTACAAGTTTGGTAATAATAATATTTTTAATCCTTGGTCCGTAATTAACTATTTTTATAATAGCTGTAAACCAAAAGCATATTGGCAGTCAACAGGTGACAATAGTATTATCAAGCAGCTTATAGAGAATTCAAACAATGAAACATATGATAATTTATATACTCTTTTGCAGGGAAATGTTATATCATCATATATTGATTCATCTGTGATTTATCCCGAAATTATGAGCAATACTTCTACTGTATTCAGCTTTCTTCTTTCTGCTGGATACTTGAAGGTTATTAATACCGATAATATGCAGGATGAAAATGGTATTTATGATCTTGCCATACCCAACAAGGAAATATCATATGTATATGAGAAAGAGATTCTTTCATTAATACCAAGTACAAAAAACAATTAAATATGTATTAATAAAAGGGGCTGTGAAAAAATAGGAAAATAAATTTTCCTAGGACTTCACAGTCCTTCTTTTTGTATTATCACATCTGCAAACAGTAAAAAAGGGTATAATGCCCCTTAC
>JAILNW010000306.1 GCA_024691145.1 Lachnospiraceae bacterium | reverse complement strand
TTGTGGTATTATATATTGTTTATGTATAAAAAAAGCAATATTCGATATATGTGAGAATGCCAGCATTAACATACTGGCAATACGCTACATTATTAATGCTATTGCTATTATGCTTTTTGTTATACTTGTTACACTATTTGGAAGTCTTATTCCTAAAAAGATTGCAAGGAAGAATGCTGAAAAAAGGGCCTATGATGTTATAAGAGTTATGATGTTCATAATGAAAGCATTAAGACCGCTTACATATTGTCTTCAGGTTATGATGAATGGCATAATTAAAATGTCAGGTATTAATCCTCAGGAACTTAATGATAATGTAACTGAAGAAGAAATAATATCAATGGTAACTGAAGGTCATGAACAGGGAGTATTTGAGGCAAATGAAGTTGAGATGATTTCTAATATCATGGAGTTTGATGATAAGGTTGTAAAGGATATTATGACCCACAGAAAGAGTATTGTGGCTGTGAATGTTTCCATGACTGTTAATGAAGCCTTAAAATTCATGGTATCTGAAAATTATTCAAGATATCCTGTATATGAAGATGAAATTGATAATATTATTGGTATTTTACATGTAAAGGATCTTGCAAGATATTTTGTTGATAATGAAGCAGAGGAAACCAATTTAAGGAAAGTTATGAGAAAGCCTTATTTTGTGCCTGAAACACAAAACATTGATGTGCTTTTAAATGATATGCAAAGCAATAAAACACATATGGCTATTGTAATAGATGAATATGGACAGACATCAGGTATTGTAGCATTTGAGGATGTTCTTGAGGAAATCGTTGGTAATATTCAGGACGAGTATGATGAAGAAGAAAAGAACATTATGAAACAGACAAGTGGTCACTACATGATGAAGGGACTTACTCCATTAGCGGATGTTGAAACTATTCTTGGAATTGAATTTGATAATACTGAATATGATACACTTAATGGTTTCCTGATATCCATGTTACAGCGTATACCTAATGATGGCGAAAAAATTGCCATTACCTATAGTGGTTTTATATTTGAAATTATGGATGTTAAATCAAAAATGATTAAATATGTTAAAGTAAAACCGATTAATAAGCAGTAGAGGTAACAGGAGTATTATGAAGGTTACAATTTTATGTGTTGGAAAGATTAAAGAAAAGTTTTTTAATATGGCAATTGATGAATATAAAAAGAGATTAAGCAGATATATTAAAATGGATATTATTGAAGTTGCCGATGAAAAAACACCTGATGATGCAAGTGAATTAATGGAAAACATCATCAAAAATAAAGAGGGAGAGCGAATCCTGCAGCATATTAAGGATGATACATATGTAATTGCTCTTGCAATTAACGGAGTTATGCTGGATTCTGTTGAACTTTCAAAAAAGATTGAAGAACTTGGCATTTTTGGAAAAAGTAATATAACATTTGTAATTGGAGGCTCTTTAGGATTAAGTGATAATGTATTAAAGAGAGCTGATTACAAATTAAGTTTTTCGAAAATGACATTTCCACATCAGTTAATGCGGGTTATATTACTTGAACAGGTTTACAGAGCTTATAGAATTATGAAAAATGAACCATATCATAAATAAACCGTTTATATATAAGATATTTTCATGATTTAAAACCAATTTGTAACTTGTTTGTATTATATTATAAATATATATGGCTTTGTGTGAAATATTTTTTAACAAAAGGTAAAAAAGGGGTTATTGGTAAGATGGCGGAAAAAGAATTTAGTTCGGAAAAGAGTTTATTTTCGGCAGATTTGACAAATGATTTATTGTTCAGGGAACCTATTGGATATAGTGCGTTAAATGATGGAAAGTTATTTTGGCAGGAACATAAGGTTTCTAATTCATATGATGAATTAATGGCTAAAAAGGCTAAAGAAGAAGAGGAAAGAAAAAAGTTTTTAGAAGAAGAGGCTAAAAGAAAGGCTTTATTTGAGGAAGAGGCTAAGAAGAAAGCTGAAGAGACTCCAAAAACTCATCTTACTAAGGAAGCGGCCATGCTGGAAAAGGAATCAGATTCTGTTTCCAAACTTAATGAGAATATTCAGAAACAGCTTGCAGCTAAGAGAGAGCAGGCAGCAGCTTTTAGAAAGGCAAGATTAGAACAAATTGAAGCTGAAAGAAAGGCTGAGGCAGAAAGAAAGGAACAGCAGGCTAAGGAAGAATTAATTGCAAAGAAAAAGGCTGAAGAAGAGAAAAAGCCTGAGAAGATAGATAATAGAATTACATCAGACAGAATAAATGAAACTGTTAATGGTGTTTCAAGAAAACCAGGTGCAGATCATATTGAGATTAATTATGACAGGTATGCAAACGACAGCAATGTAGGCGCAGAGGATGTTGCCAGAGCATTTAAGAATGTTATGGGACCTGTAATTAATACTGCGTCGGATAATAATGAACAATATACTGATGATTATGATGAACAGTACGAGAATAATTATGATGAACAGTATGAAGGCCAGTACGAAGATAATTATGATGAACAACATGAAGCTCAGTACGAAGAAAATTATAATGAACAGTATGAAACTCAGTACGAAGATAATTATGATGAACAGTATGAAGGCCAGTACGAAGAAGATTATAATGAACAGTATGAAACTCAGTACGAAGATAATTATAATGATCAGTATGAAGAGCAGCAGTATTATCAAGATAATTATAATGATCAGTATGAAGACGATACAGATAATTATGAAGTACAGCTTGAAAAACAGCTTCAGGATCAATTGTTAGATGATGATTATAATAATTATATGATGTTAAGAGATATTGTTAGTGACAGGGTAAGTTATATGATGAATGTGTCTGAAACAAAGACTCAGGAAGATAGCTTGTCATTGTCATTTGATGGCTCTATTGTTAATAATGATAACGGTTATAATCAGAGTATGTATAATAATGATATGTCATATAACAATGATAATATGTCATATGCTAATAGTGATATGACTAATTATGGTTATGATAATCATAACAATACAATGCTTAGTGATATTTTAAGTGCCAATAATAATAATCAAACTTCTTATCCACAGAATAAGGCTGAGAAGGAAGGTATGAACGGCAATATGTTCGCACTTATTGTTATATTGTTTGGACTTGTGGTACTTATTGGATGTACAGTAGCAAACTATAATACGATAATAGAATGGATTGCAGAATTAGGACAATAAATTAATATACTGTAAGGATTTAATATGAAGAATAATAATGAAACAGGTATAAGTATTAATGGAATAATTTTAATGACTGTATTTATATTATATAGTCTTATTGTATTTACATTTGTAAAGTATCTTAATATTTTTTTCTGGTGTTCCTTTACTTTAACAACTATGGTTTTTTTGTGCCAGATTGTTATTAATGAGTATTTGAATGCAAGGCATGCAGGAGTGAAGAAGTCGGTATTTATGTTTCTTTTATCTAATATGGGAACAGGATTTATGATTTTTCAGATAATATTTGTTATATTATCCTGCAGAATTCAGAAGTTAGATTATAGTATAATGTCATTTATACTGATAGCTGCTTTTGTATTATATTATGTAGTAATATTTATATCTTTAAGACAAGGTCTTGAAAAAAGAACTGAAGACAATACAAAAACAACATACATAGGCTTCTTAACAGATACTCTTAGAACGATTGAGAATAATGTTAATGATTTTAATTCAAGAATCATTATTCATCAGTTTTATGAAAAGGTTATGAATAATAACATAAGAAGCACAAAGGAAGCTTATGATATAGAACTTGAGATAAAGGATAAGATTGTTGAGTTTAAAAAAGTCAGCAGTGATTGTGATAATGACGAAGTAAGACAACATATAAGAGAGATTAATTTTCTTTTTGATGAAAGAAACCGAATTTGTATGAGAAGAAATAATTAAAAAATGAGCTGCCACATATCAGTTTGTGGCAGCTTTTTTAGAATCAACTATTATTTACTTACTTGGAACTACTGGAGTCCAGTATTCCTGATTATATATATCTGTTAAAAGATATGTTATCATGCCAGTTTGTCCAACATCTACATTGCTGATTTTCATTGAAGAATTGTAAGTTGTCTGCTCTCCAAGATAGTAACTGTCCTGATATTCTCCGGCATAACTGTAATAATCACAAAGATAATCAATCTTAGTACCATCTTCGATTTCTGTAATGCCCTTGGCAATTGTATCAGTACTTCCGTCAACATAATCAAATCTGGCACCTGCAATATAACCATCTTTATGTTTATCATCAAATACAATAATAAGGTTTGCTCTGTCACCATTAAGCATACATGGAACTCGTCCTGTTATAGTGCTTGATTTATCATCTTTAATCTCACTTTCAAAGTAATATGCAACAACCTGACCATTTATAGCAACCCATGTGTTATCGGAATCACCAATAAGATCTCCGTCATCATTAAACTCATATACATTATCAAGCCCTAAATCAATGTAACCTTCACCATCATCAAAGAACATATTCATCTGTAATGATTGTATAAGGTCCCATTGTGATTCATCAATAGTTAACAGATGTTTTCCGTCTTTTTCATTCCATAAAAGTTTTGAACTGTCAAACTGGTGATCAGCAACATAACGTGCAGCATCATTTACACTTACTGAACCATCTTCTGTCATAAAGCCGGAAGAAGATGAATCTACACCAGAAACGCTTGCTCCTGCAAGGAAAGAAGTAAGGATTGATGATATTGCATCACTTCCTACAGACATTGCAAAGTCTGACATGCCGCCTGTTAATGATGGAAGAGGAGAATTGTTGCCACCAGAAGCAACCTGTCCGCTTGTTTCCATACTTGCAAATGCTTTAATACATTTTGTATATTCATCATCTACGCCAATGTTATCGTTAATCTGTGCGATATTATTAACCTTTCTTGTGTTTCTAAGTGGGAAATACACAGAAACACCGTAAGCATTCGTCATATTAGATGAAGTTCTGTTATATTTTATAGAACGAAGTAATGTTTCAGCAAGTTTTTTTGATTCGTTAGAATTGATATTATAAGCAAGGCTTATAAGGTCAACCTGGTCAATGGCAGATGATTGGGCAAATTCTCTTGAATTAGCTCTTGCATCCGAAATCTGCTGATAATTATCATTCTTAATAGCTTTACTTGTTTCTGTAGAGAAGTCAGTTAATTTTGAAGGAACAGTTGCACTAAACTCAGCTAAATCTATAATAGATAAAGTTGTTTTCTGTCCAGGACACTTTCTTCCACATTCATCAACAAATGAATCTATAATATTCTTACCAATTTCTATTGTAGGCATAGATGTATTCTTTGATAAGGCATTAAGCCATGGAGTGTAATACCATCCATAACCTGGTTCTGTTTCTTCAGAAGCAATTAAGTAATCAGCGTAATTGCTGCACATGAGGGCTGTTTCCATAGTAGCCATAAGACATGCATCGAAACCGATAAAGTCAAAATTTACACCTGATTCTTTAAGAACAGAGTTAATTTTTGATAAGTCCATTGAACCCTTGCCAGCGTTCTTTTCATCATATCCGAATCCGCTAACAGAACCACCGCCATGATCCCAGAGAATAAGCTCATTTCTGTTGGCAGGATAATTGTCTTTACAGTATTTAATAAATCCTTTAAGTGTTGCTGGGTCTGTCATGGCTTTGTTACCATCGTCTGCAACTAAAAGTTCAAGCTTTTTATCCTTAACTTTATATATCTGGTTAACATCACTGCTAATATTATTTGATTTCCACCCCTTACAACCGCCAGTATAAAGGATAATATTAATCTTATCACTTAAGTTGGCATTAAGAATCTCTCTGATATCGTTCGATGCCATACCGTTCTTAGATTCAAGGTCAGTACCACACATATAAAGCATAATTGTTATTGTGTCTTTGCCATTACCAAGAATATTGGTTCTTTTTGCTTTTGCTTCCTTTGCTACGTTTGTGTTAAGCTTACCAGTATTACTTCCATTACTCCAGTTACTTGAAGTATTATCTCCGCTAAATGAGTAATTTGAAGAGCCACCTAAAAAGTTGCCCTTTGTAATTATAAAAATAGCAATTATAATAAGAATAGTAATAGGACTTAACTTTTTACCAAGTATACTTGAAACAGGTGATGCTTTAGAACCACCAGATGAAGAACCTCCACCAGTTCTTCCTGAATAACCGTCAGCTCTTCCAACAGGTCCTGTACCAAGACCACTTCCTCTTTTATAGACATTTCCACTGCCAGAAGTAACATGTTTCTGTCTTCCAGATCCACTATTTTGCATTATATCATTCCTTTCATTAAACTACCGTATGAAAAAATATACGGAATAAAACTTACAATTACTATTGTATAGTTTTAAGTGCCATATGTAAAGAAATTTTTTAAAAAAGGTTACTGTTCATGCTTAGAATAATATGATTACAGCTGCATAGCAGCGACATATGCGAAGCAGATGGTCTGCGACCTGTAGGAGAAAGTTTTGCGTGAACAGTAACAAAAAAAGCACTCACTAACAATATATATGGAATTTACCACTTGACGTTTTGGAAAATATTTGCTACACTTTAAGTTGTGGGAATATGCATTTTCATATTATTAGGAAGGAGACGTTGCATTTAGCAACATAAAAAAATGATTAAAAGTATGACTGGGTTTGGCAGATTTGAATCTGTCAATGAAGAACGTAAAGTAGTAGTTGAGATGAAATCGGTGAATCACAGATATTGTGATATATCGATTAAGATGCCAAAAAAGCTTAACTTCTTTGAAGCAGCTATAAGAAATCTGCTTAAAAATTATATTCAGAGAGGTAAAGTAGATATTTTTATTACATATGAAGACTACACTGAAGGCAAGGCCTGTGTAAAGTATAATAAAGATATAGCAGCAGAGTACTTTAAGTATTTAAACCAGATTAGTGAGGAATTCTCAATTGAGAATAATATAGATGCACCTCATCTTTCAAGATATCCTGATGTATTTACATTAGAGGAACAGACAATTGATGAGGATGAATTATGGTCTTATATAGAAACGGCTGTAAAGGGAGCAAGTGAGAAGTTTGTAGAAGCAAGAATTAATGAAGGAACACATCTTAAAGAGGATATACTTATGAAATTAGATTCTCTTATTGAAAAGATTGACTTTATTGAAAAACGCTCACCTTTAGTTGTGGATTTATACAGGGAAAAGTTATATGCTAAAGTTGAAGAATTACTTTCTGATACTAAGATAGAGCAGTCGCTTCTTGCTACAGAGATAACTCTTTATGCTGATAAGATATGCGTAGATGAAGAAACTGTAAGATTAAGAAGCCATATTAATACTATGAAGAAGACATTAGATGATAGTGAAGGAATCGGAAGAAAACTCGATTTTATTGCTCAGGAGATGAACAGAGAAGCTAATACTATATTATCTAAGTCAAGTGATGTGGATATAACTAATACAGCTATTGAACTAAAAACTGAGATTGAGAAGATAAGAGAGCAGATACAGAATATTGAGTAATACTGCAAAGGAAAAGCATTATGAATAAGTTTATTAACATTGGATTTGGTAATTTAATTAATGTTGATAAGATAGTTACTGTTACAAGTCCGGAGGCGGCTCCAATTAAAAGAATGGTTCAGGCTGCAAAGGATAATGGCAATGCTGTAGATGCTACTTGCGGAAGACGCACTAAGTCTGTTATTGTAACAGACAGCGGTCATGTGGTTCTTGCTGCCATTACGTCAGAGACTATTATAAACAGAGTGAATAATGAAAAAAATAATGAACAAAAAGATTAATTACATATAATTATGACGATATAATATATGTTAAGGAAGGAATATATATGCAAAAAAGAGGAATACTTGCTGTAGTATCAGGTTTTTCTGGTGCTGGAAAAGGAACAGTATTAAAGAAACTTATGAGTGAACACTCTGAATATAAGCTTTCTGTTTCTGCAACAACCAGAAAACCAAGAGAAGGCGAAGTTGATGGTAAAGATTATTTCTTTTTGACAAAGGAACAATTTGAGAGTATGATAGAAAAAGATGAACTTGTGGAGTGGGCAGAGTATGTATCTAATTACTATGGAACTCCAAAGAGTTATATAGAAGAACAGCTGACTATAGGTAACACTGTTATACTTGAGATTGAGATCCAGGGAGCCCTTAATATAAAGAAAAAGTATCCTGAAGCATGTCTCATTTTCCTTGCACCTCCAGGATTTAAAGACCTTAAGGACAGATTAATAAACAGAGGCACTGAAGAAATTGAGGTTATTAACAGAAGACTTGAGAGAGCAAAGGAAGAAGCACCTTATATAAGTTATTATGATCATTTAATTATTAATGATAATTTAGATGAATGTGTTGATGAAGTTGACAGAACAATAAAAGATAATATAACAAAAAGAACATTTACAAATGATTATATTAATAATTTTGTAAATGCCAATATAGAATAATAAGCATTTTGAAAGGAGATAGATCGTATGTTACATCCATCATATACAGATCTTATGAGCATTATAAATAGTGAAGTTGAGCCAGGGGAGGAGCCTGTTGTTACAAGCAGATATTCTATAGTTTTAGCAACTGCAAAAAGAGCAAGACAGATAATAAGCGGAAGCAAGCCACTTGCAGCATGCCCATGCAACAAGCCATTATCCCAGGCAGTTGAGGAATTATATCAGTCAAAAGTTAAAGTAGTTGCAGATGATGATATTGAAAAATAATATTCATTTTAATTAATGGATATTTTGCAACCTTTCTGTCATAGGGGGGATGTTTTACGGAACATGATAATATTAAAAATGAGAAGAGAGTATATTCTACAGACAGAGACTCAGATATTGATATAGATAATGATGATA
>JAILNW010000302.1 GCA_024691145.1 Lachnospiraceae bacterium | reverse complement strand
TACTATAAGTATGATGAAGTGAATAAACGTTATGAGAAGGGAGAAGTAATTTTAAAGGATGATACTATAGATACGGAATTTGTAAAGAAATCGTTGTATAATGAAAAAATTAATACAATTGCTATTAATGCATATTTGGATAAAGATTATCTTATCACATATGATTTAACAAATAATACATCTGATAAAATATGTATATCAGATTATGTTGATGTATATGATTATGTAGAGGATAGATTTTCATTAGCCTATGAAAATAAAATATTTTGGAATAATAAAGACACAGTAATATTCTTTGAGAAAAAACATAATGTCATAGTTACATACAATATTAACAGTAAAGAGATAAATTGTTTTAAGGTATCAGACTATTTAGATTCGTCAAAAACAAAGGGAGAACATATAACTTCTTTGGATGTAAATAATGGTTTGTTAGATGTTTATATAGGTGGAGGTGGTCCAGAGATAAATAATTATAGAATTGATATGGATAAGAAAGAGATAGTATCAGAAAAAAAATTCAATACATGGTATCTGTGGTTTGAGGATGATTATATAATATACTGTGATATTAATGATGATAAATGTTTTAAAGTATATAGAGAAACATTGGGAGATGAGGAAGAAATACCATGTACTGAAGATTTTGTATATGATAATATAAGAGGATTTGATATTACAGGCGATTATTTATATATGGCAACCTTTGAAAGCATTTTTAAGATTGACTTAAAAAATAAAGTAAGAGACAAGATAGCTGATGCTGATAAAACAAAAATTAGTGGATTTTCTATAAGTCTACATATGATAACTGAGAATGAAGGTTTTATGATAGGCTATAAAAATATAGATGAAGAAGATCATGAAACTATATTTGTTTGGATTAATTAGTATGGATTAATGAACTAAGAAGCCGTAGCTAAACTAAAAATGTTTAAGCTACGGCTTTGTTAATCGGTATAATAAAATCTTTTATAAATTTATGGTAAATATATGCTTCCTATCCAACATTATGTACATAATAAAAATCAGAATCAACATTATTAATACTATCAGGTTTGTAATCAAGCAGAATCTTAAGGAAATTTCCAACAAGTTCATTAACGGATTCATTATCATAATACTCTATTCTTGTATTAACAAGACCTGGCTGAATATCATACTTTTTAAAGACATTCAGGGAATCTAATACATCTTTGGTAAAAGTAACATTTGCAATGGCTGATTCACAAGAAAATGAGTATTCATTTAAAAACTCGTCAACTGAAGGTGAATTATTATCTGCAAATGTTTTGTTAATTAACACAACATCAGATACAATTGAAGAATTATTATGTCTCTCGCTCCATAATGCAGGCAGATCAAATGCCACATGGCAGTTTTCAATATTATCAGTAGCATAAGTAACGAATGGTTCTTCAATAATAGCAATGGCATTCTCTTCTTCATTTAACAAATCAATAATTTCACCAGTGGTATTCTTATATACGAATGTTATATTATTATCAGCACTAATACCGTAGGTATTAAGAAGTTCCTTAAATGCAAGGTCGTTGGAGCCACATTCTTTTGCACAATATATAGTTTTACCAGCCACGTCTTCAAGGGAAGTTAACTGGCTGCCCTTTTCAACAAGACACGCACTTGATAATGAAGTTATGGCTGCAAGCTGAATATTCTTATTGGTTGCATATTCCCTTATGGCAGTTGCACAGGAAACAACACAGGCTTCAATACTTTTAGAATTAAGCAGTGAGATTAGTTCCTCTTCAGACTTTGCAAACTTAAATTCATACAGATTAGCGGCAGTCCCTTGCGTAGTACTGTCAATGAGGGAGGCAAAGCTTACGGCAGAACTATCCTTTAGAAGTCCAATTTTAAAAGAAATCTTTTCATAGGGAAGTTCTTCGTCAGAATCCACATCCACAAAATTGTCGTCAGATACCGGCTTTAAAGTAGGATTTGCATTATCTGATTTCTTTTTGCAGGAAGAGGCACCTGCCACAATACATATAAGGGATAAATAAATAATTGATTTTTTTAAATTTA
>JAILNW010000268.1 GCA_024691145.1 Lachnospiraceae bacterium | reverse complement strand
TATCGTTGAAAATATAGGAAGAATTAATGAAATAAAAACTGATAGGCTCTATGATAGAATGGATAACAGTAGAAATTTGGTAATGGAGGATTATAATAATGTTTTAAATGTACCCAATATTACTAACGTTTCTTTGTATGTTTCTTATGGAAGTTTGCCATATGAAAGGGATGGAAACGATGAGTATATAAAAAAAGCAGCAGAGTTATATGGTGAAATTAACAGCAAATCACAGCTTGAAGTAAGCGAGGAAAGTAGTGAACTAAGTTATATCATAACCTGCAACAACTTGATAGATATAAGTGAATATATAAGTATATCTGAAAACCAATATGTTGTAGATGAATTGAAAAAAATTACTATAAAAAATTACAATAACACTATTGGTGAAAAGATGGGCAATAAAATACGATAATGTAAAAGGAGGAACTCTCATCCGAGGGTTCCTCCTTATCCTGATTAATCTAAATCGTCTTCATTGTCCATATTCATAACCTGACGCTTACGAGCCATCTCGTCGCTTTCAAGGTATTCATCATATGTTGTTATCTTATCTATAAGTCCATTAGGAGTAATCTCCATAATTCTGTTTGCTATAGTCTGTACGAACTGGTGATCCTGTGATGTAAATAATACAACACCAGGGAACTTGATAACACCATTATTAAGTGCTGTAATTGATTCCATGTCAAGGTGGTTAGTAGGCTCATCCATAAGTAATACGTTAGAACCAAGAATCATCATCTTGGATAACATAACACGTACACGCTCACCACCGCTAAGTACACGAACTCTCTTCATACCGTCATCTCCGGCAAAAAGCATTCTTCCAAGGAATCCTCTTACATATGTTACATCCTTTTCAGGTGAGAAAGGCATAAGCCAGTCTACAATTGTATCATCTGTGTCGAAGTACTTAGTGTTGTCCTTAGGAAAGTATGAGTTAGATGTTGTAACACCCCACTTGTAGCTTCCTTCATCAGGCTCCATCTCTCCAGCAAGAATCTTGAAAAGAGTAGTTGCAGCAACTGTATTAGGTCCTACAAATGCTATCTTATCATCATGTCCAACTATAAATGATATATTATCAAGTACTTTAACTCCGTCTATTGTTTTAGAAAGATTAGTTACAGTAAGTACCTCGTTACCAATCTCTCTGTTAGGCTTAAAGTCGATATATGGATACTTTCTGCTTGAAGGTCTTATATCATCAAGCTCAATCTTCTCCAAGGCACGCTTTCTTGAAGTTGCCTGCTTTGACTTAGAAGCATTGGCAGAGAATCTCTGGATAAATTCCTGTAATTCTTTAATCTTTTCTTCTTTCTTCTTATTAGCTTCCTTCATCTGCTTAATCATAAGCTGGCTTGACTCGAACCAGAAATCATAGTTTCCAGCATATAACTGAATCTTGCCATAGTCGATATCTGCTGTATGTGTACAAACCTTGTTAAGGAAGTATCTGTCATGGGATACTACTATAACTGTGTTGTCAAAGTTTATAAGGAACTCTTCAAGCCATGCAATAGCATCAAGGTCAAGGTGGTTAGTAGGCTCGTCAAGTAAAAGTATATCAGGGTTACCGAAAAGTGCCTGAGCAAGGAGAACCTTTACCTTAAGTCCACCGTTAAGTTCTTTCATAGGAACATAGTGAAGTTCTGTATCAACACCAAGTCCGTTAAGAAGAGTAGCTGCATCTGACTCAGCTTCCCAGCCGTTCATCTGTGCAAATTCACCTTCGAGTTCACTTGCCTTTATACCATCTTCTTCAGTGAAGTCTTCCTTTGCATAGATGGCTTCCTTTTCCTTCATAATATCATAAAGTCTCTTATTACCCATTATAACTGTACTAAGTACGTCATATTCATCATATTTAAAGTGGTCCTGCTGTAAAAATGAAAGACGCTGGCCAGGAGTTATTATGATATTACCATTAGTAGGCTCTAACTGGCCTGATAATATTTTTAGGAATGTTGACTTACCTGCACCATTGGCTCCTATTAATCCGTAGCAGTTTCCTTCTGTAAATTTAATATTAACTTCTTCAAATAATGCCTTTTTTCCAAGACGTAAAGTAATATTACTTGCTTGTATCATTAATATACCTCATTTCATTATTTATATATTTTCACACAATTACTATTATAAATGTAAACACTATAAATATGCAAGTATTATTTAAAATTTTGTTTGTATAAAAATGCTATTTAGTGTATAATAAAGAATGACACTAGACTAAAAAGGATAAGGGGTACTATTTTATGAATGATTATGCAATAAAAAAAGGAGATATATTACCACTTGGTGCATATAAGAAGGGAAATGGCATTAATTTTTCCGTTTCCTGCCCTGGTTCTCTAATGTGTAAGATTAATTTATATCAGAAGGGAACTTTGAAAAAATTATATACAATTACTCTTGATGAATCATATATGACAGGTAGTATATTTTCAGCTTTTATTGAAGGACTGGATTTTGAAAAACTTGATTATACTTATGAGATTATGAATAAAGAGTTTGTAGATCCTTATGCAGTAAAGATTAACGGAAGAGACCTATGGGGCAAACCTGTAGTTAATAAGAAGTCCGTAAGAAGTGGATTTGATTTTAGTTCCTTTGACTTTTCAGATGATTTTATGATTAAGAGAAGATGGAGTGAAACTATCATGTACAAAGTGCATTTAAGAGGTTTTACCCAGTCAAAGACATCTAAGTCTGCCTATAGAGGTACATTTAAGGGAATGACAGAGAAGATTCCATATCTTAAGGAACTTGGCGTTAACTGCGTTATGTTTATGCCTATTTATGAGTTTGATGAGATTCTGGTTGATAAGTATGTGGTTCAGCCGGAAAAGCCGATTTATATGGAGTTCAGCGTTCTGGAAGCCAAGGTAAGAGAGGTAACAGAGGACCCTGTTGTGGAACACAGCCTTAGAACTAAGAAGTTTGAAGGGGTTGTTCCTTATAAGATTAATTACTGGGGTTACAGTGAAGAGAGTAATTATTTTGCTCCTAAGTCTTCATATGCCTATGAACCTGATAATGCTTCTTTAGAACTTAAAGAGATGATTAGGGAATTCCACAAAGCCGGCATAGAAGTAGTTATGGAATTTTATTTTTCATACTGGACTAATAAAGAGCTTATTATAGACTGTTTAAGA
The DNA here is from genome assembly GCA_024691145.1 of Lachnospiraceae bacterium. Lineage (GTDB taxonomy): Bacteria > Bacillota > Clostridia > Lachnospirales > Lachnospiraceae > JAILNW01. Next base: position 5,035 of record JAILNW010000268.1, on the reverse strand, counting down.
TACTGGAAGCTTAACTATCATATTGACGGTTTTAAGATTAACAATAATGTTGCTCCTCTTAATATTTTAGCCACTGATCCTGTGCTTTCTGATACAAAGCTTATTACAGACGGCTGGGATATTAATGGCATTTATAAGGAGGATTATGTACCAGTTAATAAGACTCTTGCTGAGATGAATGATGGATTTATGGTGGATTGCCGTAAGTTTATTAAGGGCGATGAGGCTTTAACTAATAACATGGCTTTCAGATTCAGAAGAAACAGCAATAAGCAGGCCATTATCAATTATATGACTAATTCTTCAGGATTTACTTTAAATGATGTTTATTCTTATGATATTAAGCATAATGAGAATAATGGTGAGTCCAACAGAGATGGTACGGATTATAATTTCTGCTGGAACTGTGGACATGAAGGCTCAACTAGAAAGCTTAAGATTATGCAGCTTCGTAAGAAGATGATTAAGAATGCACTTCTTACATTGTTATTATCCCAGGGAACACCTATGATTTTAGCAGGTGATGAGTTCTGCAATACTCAGAAGGGTAATAATAATGCATATTGTCAGGACAATGATGTTTCTTGGCTTAACTGGAATCTGAATAATTCAGATAAGGAGATTTACAATTTTACAAAGGAACTTATTAAGTTAAGAAAAGAACATCCGATACTTAGAATGAATGAGGAATTTAGAATAAGTGACTATGTTGCTTGCGGATATCCAGATATATCTTATCATGGCATTAAGGCATGGTTCCCTGACTTTTCTAATTATTCAAGAACTTTGGGAATTATGCTTTGTGGAGAGTATGCAGTAATTAATAAAGGCAGTTCAAGACGTGGAATTAACAAGGAGCTTATAAGGAACAGTAAGGACTGCAGTTTTTATATAGGATTTAATATGCATTGGGAATCTCATGAGTTTGCGCTTCCTAAGCTTCCTCTTGATGAACAGTGGGAGGTTGTTGTTAATACACATAGTGAAAAGAATTATGATCAAAAAGCAATTACGGGGAATTCATTTTTAATAAGGGAAAGAAGCATTGTAGTATTTAAAAGTGTGAAAAAAGTAAGTAAAGATTAGAAAAGAGGAATTCCATGAGTGTATATGTACTTAAGATGATTGCTATTATTTGTATGTTAATTGATCATATGGGGGCTATATTTATTAACCCCAATCAGAATGCATCGGCTTATCTGGACAGCAGAATGATAGGAAGACTTGCATTTCCAATATTCTGTTTTATGATAGTTGAGGGATATTCCCATACTAAGAATGTTGCTAATTATTTTATGAGACTGGTTTGTTTTGGTCTTATATCCGAGATACCTTTTGATCTGGCTTTTTCAGACAGAGGGCTTACTATAAAGAGAGCAGCTTTTGACTGGGGACATCAGAATGTGTTTTTTACACTGGCAATCGGACTTCTTACGATTCATGTAATTAACTGGGTATGCTCTGAAAAGTTTATAAGCGAAACCACTAATTTCTGGGGAAAGGCAGGATATGCATTTGTTGTTATATTTGTTACAACAGTTTTAGGCTATCTTGCTGACAGACTTGGAACTGACTATGGTCACAGAGGTGTGTGGCTTATATCCATGCTTTATGTATTTAAGAAGAATCGATACTGGCAGGCAATTGCAGGAGCTGTTACAGTTTTTATTACAACCTTTATGAAAGTGTATGATGTGTACATATATAGAATCTGCAAGCTTGAAACCAATGGTTTCAGAGGTCTTGTTACTAATATTTCAAGAACACTTCTTGATGCAGGCAGTTACTATAAAAAAACATATCCTAACTGGCATCTTACAAGCCGCCAGTCCTCATCCTTTATGTGGATGCAGATGTTTGCATTGATTTCGTTTATTATTATATTATTTTATAATGGTGAGCCGGGAAGAAAGAAGAAGTATTTCTTCTATGTATTTTATCCAGCCCATCTTATGGTATTATTTGTCTTAAAACTTATAGCAGGATAGAAGAGAATATACCAGAAAGGATTTAGTTTAATGACATCAGTTTCAATTAAAGACATAAAAAAGTTTATGTCGGATTTACTGATTGGTGAGAGTTTTGATATCTTTAATGTTAAAGATGTGGATATTATGACCTTTGCCAATTATCGTATTGATGGCAGTGTTAACAGACAGTACTATACAGATGAAGATTATGAGAATCTTTCTGATAAAGAATATGTATTCTGGAAATCAGTAAAACCATTTGTTTTATCTGTAATTAAAGGTAATAAGCTGCCAACATATATGAAGCTTACTTTATTATGTCCCGCAAATAAGCTTAATGATTTTGATGCATATACCAGCAATAATGAACTTGCATCAGCTGTAAGCAGGCTGGTTATTAATATACGTTTTGAAAATGAAACACTTAATGTGGTTACAGGAGTTTCATATAAGGGATTTACACTTGATAAATCTCTTGAAAACCAGTGGGACGGGTATATTGAAGAATTTTTAAGTAAATACGAATAATTATTAGCACTCATTTAAAATGAGTGCTAATTTTTTCTTGACATTTCGAAAATAAAGTATTATTATTGTATTCATAGGAAAATATTAGGAAAATATTAGGAGGTTTTGATATTATGAATACAGAACAAGGAAGCTTATCAATTAATTCGGAGAATATATTCCCCATTATAAAAAAGTGGTTGTATTCAGACCATGATATTTTTTATAGAGAGTTAGTATCTAATGGCTGTGATGCAATTACAAAACTTAAGAAGTTAAGCCTTATTGGTGAATTTGAGCCTGCAGATGATGAACAGTACAAGTTGGAGGTTATTATTAATCCTGACGAGAAGACTATTAAGATTGTAGATAATGGTGTTGGTATGACTGCAGATGAAGTTAAGCAGTACATTAACCAGATTGCATTTTCTGGTGCAGCAGCATTTTTAGAGAAATATAAAGACAAAACAAGCGAAGATCAGATTATAGGTCATTTTGGTCTTGGTTTCTATTCAGCATTCATGGTAGCTGACAAGGTTACTATTGATACTTTGTCATACCAGAAGGATGCTACAGCAGTTCACTGGGAATCTGAGGGTGGAACTGAGTTTACTATGGAGGATTCTGATAAGGAAACAAGAGGTACTGAGATTACTCTTTATCTTAATGAAGACAGTTATGAATTCTGTAACGAGTACCGTGCAAGAGAAGTTCTTATGAAGTACTGCTCATTTATGCCAGTTGAGATTTATCTTATTAATGCAACTGCAGAGCCAGAGGAAGAGGACGAAGAAGATGATGTTATAGATGCAACTGTTAACGAAGACGGTACAGCTACTGAGTCTGAGGAGACAGAAGAAAAAACTGAAGAAGCAGAAGAGGAGCCTAAGAAGAAGGGACCTAAGCCAATTAATGAGACTGTTCCTTTATGGGCTAAGCATCCTAACGAGTGTACAGATGATGAGTACAAGGATTTCTATAGAGAAGTTTTCCATGATTATAAGGAGCCTTTATTCTGGATTCACCTTAACATGGATTACCCATTTAACCTTAAGGGTATTCTTTATTTCCCTAAGATTAATACAGAGTATGATTCTATAGAGGGAACTATTAAGCTTTATAACAATCAGGTATTTATTGCTGATAATATTAAGGAAGTTATTCCAGAATTCTTAATGTTACTTAAGGGTGCAATTGACTGCCCGGACCTTCCTCTTAACGTATCACGTAGTGCATTACAGAATGATGGTTTTGTTAAGAAGATTTCTGAGTATATTACTAAGAAGGTTGCAGATAAGTTATCTGGCATGTATAAGACAGAGAGAGAAACTTATGAGAAATACTGGGATGATATAAGTCCATTTATCAAGTTTGGATGCCTTAAGGATTCTAAGTTTGAAGAGAAGATTAAGGATTATATCATTTTCAAGAATCTTGAGGATAAGTATATAACTTTAGCAGAGTATAATAAAGACGAGACTGGTACTAAGGATAATAAGAAGAACATTTTCTATATAACTGACCTTAAGCAGCAGGGACAGTACATTAATATGTTTAAGGAAGAGGGACTTGATGCTCTTATTCTTACTCATAATATTGACCAGCCATTTATTACTTCTCTTGAGTCTAAGGATGAAACAATCAAGTTTATGAGAATTGACTCAGACCTTACAGGCAGCTTTAAGGAAGAAGTAGCAGAGGGTGAAGATGCTGATAAGCTTAAGGAAGAGGCAGATGCTCTTAGCGAGTTATTTAAGAAGGTTCTTAATAATGACAAGCTTGAAGTTAAGGTTGAAAAGCTTAAGAATGCTGAGATTTCTTCTATGGTTACTTTATCAGAGGAGTCAAGAAGAATGGCAGATATGATGAAGATGTACAGCATGCCTGGCATGGATACTTCTATGTTTGGTGCTAATGAGACTCTTATTCTTAATGCTAATAATAAGCTTGTTAAATATGTATTTGATAACAAGGAAGGCGAGAATGTTGAGATGGTTTGCAAGCAGTTATATGACCTTGCACTTATCAGCTACAAGCAGCTTGAACCTGAGAAGATGACTGAGTTTATAGCAAGAAGCAACAAGATTATGATGCTTATGTTAGATGTACAGTAGATATTTATAAAGATATAAGGTACGCCCTGTTTTACACAGGGCGTATGTTTGATGAAAGGAATATTTTTATGGATTTAAGTATATATAAACCATATAAGAAGGATTTTGATTTTTCATATACTTTAGGGGCATTTCCTACTATGGAGCTTATTAAGAAAAGACCGGAAAGTGTAAGATGTGTATTTATACATTCCAAGTATGATGGAAGTGTTGATTTTTCTGAGGTTTGCAGGAAGAATAATATTGAGGTTGTTTATAATGATAAGATTGTTAACCGTATTGCAAGTAAGGATAACTGTTTTGTTATAGGTGTTTTTGATAAGTTTTCCTGTGAACTTAATGAAAAGTGCAATCATGTTCTTCTTGTTAATCCAAGCGACATGGGTAATCTTGGTACTATTATAAGAACACTTACGGGACTTGGAATATATGATTTAGGTATTA
>JAILNW010000252.1 GCA_024691145.1 Lachnospiraceae bacterium | reverse complement strand
CAGGAAAGTCAAATGCTTTAAAGGGTGTATTGATTCTTATAGGATTTATATGTGTGTTCTTTATTACACATAATGTTGCATTGGCTACAACGTCTATATTTGTTGCAACAATGATTTGTTTATTGGCAATTGATATGAAATTTGCCAAAAGATTTATGAATGTTAAAGAGAAAGCAGATAAGAATAAGGTTAAAGAACTTTTAATAGAATGTCTTCCTCTCGGAGCATTTGGGTTTATAAGTTCTTCAATTTTGAATTATCCTGCTATCATTTTGGAGAAAAAGTTTGTTTCGATTAATGAAAATATGATGGGAGCTTATAACTGTATATCTCAGCCTATTTTAATTATTCAGATGCTGGCAACATATATTTATGCACCATTTATAGTAATGTTTGCAGAATATAATAATAATAAAGACAAGAAAAAATTCATGGGATTATTGCATAAGATACTGCTTGTTTTTGCCGGAATTGCGATTGTTGGATTAATTGGATCAAAGCTTATTCTAGGAAAAATATTAATTTTAATGTACAGAAAGAAAGTTGAAGAATATTTATTCCTTATGCTTCCACTTGTTGGATGCGCAATTGCAACAGGTGTACTTTGGTTCTTTAATATGATTTTAACAGTAATAAGAAAAACAAAGCTTTTAATTGTTATTAATATTGTTGCATGGGTATTTATAAGAATTCTTACTCCTGTTTTAATAGACAAGTGTGGAGCTAATGGTGCAAGTTTTGGTTTAATAATTACGCTTGTGCTTCAGTCTATTGTAATGTATGTTGTTGTGTTGCGTCATGTGAGATATAAAGAATAAAATTTTTTGGAGGTGATTCACATAGGAAAGTTTTTAAATCCAGGAAATAGAGGTTTTGAAAAAATAATAAATGGGTATTATGTAGACAAATCAGGAATGATCGCTCTTATTAATAACAGAATTGATACTGAGGATAGTTTGATATGTGTTAGCCGACCAAGACGTTTTGGCAAATCATATGCTGCTAAGATGTTGTGTGCATATTATGATCATACTTGTGATTCACATAAATTGTTTGATGAATATGAGATTAGTTCAGATTGCACATATGAAGATAACATAAATAAATATAATGTTATTTATATCGATGTCGCATCTTTTATGTCGGAAATTAAAAGACAAAAGAATAATCTCACAGATATTGCTAATGATATTGCCTTTGCAGTAAGAAAGGAACTTGTTGAGGACAAGCCGGAGTTAGCATATATTGAGAGTGTTTCTGATTGCTTACTGGAATATGTTAAATTATCTGAATGCAGGTTTATATTTATTATAGATGAATGGGATGTTGTAATTAGAGAAGTAAAGGGAGATAGGGATGCGCAAAGTGGATATTTAGATCTTTTAAGAGAATGGTTTAAAAATGGAAACCTTACGCATGAAGTAGTTGCAGCAGCTTATATGACAGGAATTCTGCCTATTAAGAAGGATGGCTCGCAATCTGCCATATCTGATTTCAAGGAGTTTTCTGTCTTAGAACCAGGAGAATTTGCAAAATATACGGGATTTCTTGAGGAAGATGTAAAAAAGATTTGTGACAAGTATCAGGCTAATTTTAACAAAATGAAGAAATGGTATGATGGATACACTGTAGGAGAAGTTGAGTCTGTTTATAATCCTTATTCGGTTTTATGTGCATCAAAGTCAGGTAAATATAAATCATATTGGAGGCAGACTTCGGCAGCTGATAATTTACTCTCATATATTGAGATGGATGAGGATGGATTACAAGGTGACATAGCACAGCTTATTGCAGGTGAAACTATCGAGATAGATTCGAGTAGTTTTAATAATGATGTTACGGGATTTAAATTAAAAGATGATGTTCTTACGTTGCTTGTTCATCTTGGATATCTTGCATATGAGCAGAAGGTAGAAGTTTTTGGAGAAGGAGAAGATGAGGATGAGATAATTAGAGAATTTGTGTACATTCCTAATGATGAAGTCAGATTGGAATTCTCAAATATTCTTAAAATTACAAAACATGAAGTTTTGACAGAACTTTTATCTGCATCTAAAAAACTTTTACAAGATACTATTAATGGAAATGAAGAGGCGGTTGCAAAGGCAATTGATGAAATTCGTCAGATGAACTATGCACCCACATATTATAATAATGAGCAGGCTTTAAGATATGTAATAAAGTTTGCATATATAGTATGTGTTGATAATTATATGAAGATTGAGGAATTACCTAGTGGAAAGGGAATTGCTGATGTTGTATTTATTCCTAGAAGAGCAGTGGATCCTGTATTAGTCATTGAACTTAAATGGAATAAGACTGAAACTGCAGCTATAAAGCAAATAAAAGACAAACAGTACCCTAAGATTTTAAAGAATCAAAAAGGTAATATTGTTCTTGTTGGTATTAACTATGATGAGGATAATAAGTTGCATAGTTGTAAAATTGAAATAGTAAAAAAATAGGGCATTAAAAAAGGTGGTAATACGTTATGGAAGAAAAGAAAAATGTCACAGTTAGTATGGGAACAGCTATATGTATGGTTGTAATAGTTATTTTGCTGTTGGCATTGGGAATAACATATTATTTTGGATTTGTTAAAAAAGAAGGCAATAAAAGTAAGGGCAGCAATGTGGAAAATACAGAAAGTGTAGAAAATGGCAAGGAAGAAAAAATAGAAGTAACAGCAGAGCCTGAGAAGGAGTCAAATAATGATAAGCCTTATCTTGGAATTTTTAAGTTTAAAGAAATAATTCAGAATGGTGAAGAAGAGAAAACGGTCATGGAAGTATTTGGCTCTGGAGCCAGAACTTTTGGTATAGGAAATTTTTATCTGGAGGAAAATAATAGATTTAGAGATGAAATTGCACCTATATATGATGATGAAGATGGCAGAAAAGGAAATTATAATGTAAATGGAAATGAAATTATGTTAACATATGACAATGGTCGTAAGGGTTGTGTTGTTTATAATCCAGAGGACGATACCTTAGTAATAGAATATGCAGAGGATACCTGCCTGCTGTATACTCGTGAGAGTCAATAAAGATAGAGAACTATAAACAGAGCATAGGAATTGGCTTTGTTTATGGTTCTTTTT
>JAILNW010000232.1 GCA_024691145.1 Lachnospiraceae bacterium | reverse complement strand
TTTATTATTTATCACCTGCAGACTACTACAAATTTGATGTTGATGATTTGTTTTATTACTCTAATCATAAAATAATGAAAAGAGGCAGTCATCTTTTCGTTTCAGACTACGGCATGCAGGTAAATGTGCTTTCAAGGTATGGTATTAAGAATTATGCTATGTTAGACAAAGATTACTATTTTTTAAATGGTGACTGCAAGGACCTAAGATATAACAATATCAAAGTAATAAATAAGTACTATGGCGTCTCCCTTGTCACAAAAGACTCTCATAATATATACGTTGCCAAAATCCATATCAATGGCAATTATATTATAGGAAGATATTCAACTGAAGCAGAAGCCGCCGTAGCTTACAACAAAGCCGTAGATATTCTTGAAGCTAACGGCCTTATAAAAAATTATCAAAAGAATTATATAGATAATTTATCTGAAATTGAATATTCCAAGATGTATAATGAAATAAGAATTAATAAAAAAATAAAACAATATAGAACAGCGCCCTTATAATAAGAGCGCTGTTATTATCAATCCTCTTTCTGAGGAAGTTCTCTTCTTCTGTTGCTTAAAATTCTTAAAGCTTCAAATTGCTTTGTAAGGAACTCTTCACCCTGCATCTTATCTTTAACTGCAAAGTATTCCTCACCAATTCTCTTTTCCTTAACATCACCAAAATTATCAAAGAACTCAACAGTCTTTGTAAAACGTATAGGTGGAAGTTCCGGTCTAGGTGGCATAGCCTCTTCTTCTTCTTTTCTTCTAAGTTCCTCTAACCTTTCTTCCTCTTCTTTTCTAAGTCTCTCAGCCTCTCTCTGCTCTTCTTCAAGTCTTATACGTTCTTCTTCCTGTCTTCTTTCTTCCTCTTCCTGTCTTAAACGTTCTTCTTCCTGTCTTCTCTCTTCCTCTTCCTGTCTTAAACGTTCTTCCTCTTCTTGTCTTCTTTGTTCTTCTTCTAATCTAAAACGTTCTTCTTCCTGTCTCTTCTGCTCTTCTTCCTGCATTCTCATGATGCTCTGACGTCTGATATCTTCATAATTTCTGAAGTTATCCTGATTTCTCATGTCTTCATTATTTCTAAAGTTATCCTGATTTCTGAAGAACTCAGCATCAAGTCTCTCATTATCTTCAGGTTCCTCCTGCACAACATTATCTATAACATCTTGAGAATCCTCACTTTCATCAGACTCAGTAGCTACAGTATCGAAAATCTGACCTGTTCCAAACTGTTCATTAAAACTTGGCCCTCTGAAAGCCTGGTCATACTCTTCATTATTAACTTCTTCACCATAAACACGATCAAAGTTACCATCATTTTCTTCGATGTTATCATTAAATTCATCATCTTTAGCATTATAATCACTATTCTCATTATAATCGCCATTACCATCATAATTATTGTAACCATACTCATACTGACCTGCATACTGATCATTATAATAATCATCAGCATACTGTTCCTGCTGTTCTTCCTTCTCAACATCCTCTGGAAGATTCTTATTCCTGTATACTCTGCAATATGACTCTCCATCAACCACTGTTCTTCCATCAAGAATAAGAACTTTACAGTTAAGCCATGCTGCAAGATCAATATCTGTAAGTGTAAGCACGACAGAACCACCAGATTGTATAAAAACATCCAGTATATTAACAGCCTCAAGTATCTCTTCCTGATTAAGGTTATTAAATGGCTCATCAAGAACTAATACTCTAGGATTAATTATCAATGCTCTGGCAATTGATAACTTAAGTTGTTGTATAGGATTAAGCTTTTTCAACTTTACTTTCTCTAAAGTTGTAAGATTAAAATAATCAAGCAAACCACTTACAGTTCCCATGTTTTCCCTTAGAGAAAGGTTATTAAGATGCATAAACATCTTAATATTCTCCATAACTGTCTGTCGTGGATACTTGTCATATAATTCCTGTGATACTGGTATATAAGCATTACATTTTCTTAAAATTGCCGGATTATCAGTACAATTCTGTCCGTCAATACTGATTGTTCCCTCACTTACATGCTCATAACCTGTAATAATCTTGACCAAGGTTGTTTTCCCTGTCCCCTTGTTTCCAACTATCGCAAGCATCTGGCCATCTTCTATATCGAAAGAAACCTTAGAAAATATCATTTTTCTTTTAACACTTTTAGATAGATTACTAATACTAACCAAATCTGCACCTTCCCTCATCTAACCCAATTAGAGTTTATATCTTAATATGTGAAATGCTTAAAATAACATAACAATACCAATAATATAAATTATCAGATATACTAATATCATTATACCATTAAATAACAGTCCAAGTAAAGGAAATGTAAAAAACATATTCTCATCACTTTTTATGCCTCTAATGGTTGACCATAATCCTAATATGCTGAGACCACAACCTGATGTGCCTGCCATACCAAGACCAAAGCCAACATTCCCCTTTTTTATAGTTGCTATAACCACCAAAATAATAAATACCACTATTGATATTATACCACATGTTACACCAAAAGTGGTATAAAAAGGTACCATATCATAACGCGATTTTTTCTTCCACTTTCGTTTCATAATTCTCAATCTTTATCAACTTCAAGTTTTTCTTCTTTTCGATTAAGCTCAGCTTCTGCATCAGCCTTCTTAGGATATGTAAGTGATACATATTCTCTCTTATCTACTGGCAAATTGTCAAAGATATCATCATAGCCATCATCGAAATCATCAAATTCATCCTCTAAATCGTCAATAGCATCCTTATCCTTCTTGCTATTACTAATATAATAAAGCACTCCTCCAGCCACTGCAGCTAAAGATGCAGCTGTGAGACAGAATTTTGAAAATTTCTTCATAGGTCACCTATCCTTCCTATATAATTTCCTACTATTATAATATATCCTAAATATTAACTAAAATCAAGTTAGAATTACATATTTTTAAAAATTATCATAATTATAATGTGCATTCAACTATTCTTTGTGTTAATGTTGTATTTCTTCTTTGTTCGCTTATGTTATCAATCATAAGCTGAACCATATTTCTTGTGCCTACAATGGTAACACATTTCTTGGCTCTTGTTACTGCCGTGTACAATAAATTACGGTTCATTAAAGTCTTTGGTCCCATAAGCAATGGCAGAATTACCGCTGGATACTCGCTTCCCTGGGATTTATGAATTGTAACAGCATAAGCATGTTCCAGTTCCTCTAACTGTGCATAGGTATATGTCACAGTTTTATTATCATCAAAAAGTACCTCAACTATCTGGGCAAATGTGTTAATAGATGTTATTATTCCCATATCTCCATTAAATATGCCTTGTCCTTTCTCAATAACAATGCCATTCTTTCCACGAATTTCCCATTCCATCTGATAATTGTTCTTAATCTGCATAACCTTATCATTTTCCCTAAATATAAAGCCCTTTACTTCCTTTTCATTTTTGCTTCTTGATGGAGGATTAAGAGCCTCCTGTAAAATGATATTAAGTTTTTCAACTCCCAGTTCACCTTTTCTCATTGGAGCAAGCACCTGTATATCATATGGCTTTGCTTTAATATACTCAGCAAGACCGCCTTTTATTATCTTTGATATATAGGAAGTTATTTCACTTGTTCCTGTCAGCTGAGCCATAAAGAAATCCTTACTCTTATTATCAAGATTTATGCTTTCTCCATTGTTAATCTTATGTGCATTAACAATAATATCACTTTCCGATGCCTGTCTGAATATTTTGTTAAGCTTTACAACATTAAATTTGTTAGAAGCAATAATATCCTTTAAAACATTTCCAGGTCCAACTGATGGAAGCTGGTTAACATCTCCCACTAGTATTAATCTTGTTCCTATTGTTATTGCCTTTAGTAAAAAATTCATAAGGTTAATATCAACCATTGACATTTCATCAACTATAATAACATCTGCTTCAAGAGGATTCTCTTCATTTCTTCCAAAACAGAATCTGTCATCTTCATCCATTACAGAGCCTGATATTTCTAAAAGTCTGTGTATTGTCTGAGCCTTCCGTCCCGTGGTTTCTGACATTCTCTTTGCAGCTCTTCCAGTTGGTGCAGCAAGAAGCACGTTAAGATTTTCTGAATCGAATAATTTAATTATAGTATTAATGGTTGTTGTCTTTCCCGTACCAGGACCTCCTGTAATTATAGTTATGCCATTTCTTACAGATTCAACAACTGCTATGTATTGCTGTTCATCAAGTTCAATATCAAGTCTGTCAGTAATCTTTTTTACTTTTTTACTTACTTCACCTTCAGTATCTTTATAAATAATATTTAAATCATGAAGCATTCTGGCAACATTTAATTCTGCATAATAAAGTGGACAGCTGTATACTATTCTCTTAGCATTGCCCTCTTCATCAGCTATTTCTTTTAAAATAACCTTTCTTTCAATAGCAAGATTATCAATATGCATGCTTATATTATCAACACTGATTTCAAGGAGACTTAAAACTTTCTTAAAAAGTTCCTCTTCATATACAAATACATTACCATTACCAGCTTCCATATTAAGTTCATATAAAACACCTGCTCTTATACGATACTCTGAATCATAGTTAATACCAGCTTTTATGGCAATGTCATCTGCAATTTTAAATCCTACTCCCGTTATATCTTCCGCCAGTTTGTATGGATTCTCCTTTATAATATCATACATTTTATATCCATACTTTGAATAAATCTTAAGGGCAAGTGTATTAGAGATATTGTACTGCTGTAAAAATATCATGGCATTACGCATTTCTCGTTTTTCTTCAAACTGAACAGCAATATCTCTTGCCTTTTTCTCGCTTATGCCTTTTATTTCTGCTAATCTTTCAGGTTCATTTTCAATTACATAAAATGTATTATCCTTAAACTTTGATACAATTTTATGAGCAAGAGATTCTTTTATTCCCTTTATGGCTCCAGATGCAAGATAACGTTCCATGGCAACACTATCCTTTGGAACTATCACCTCATACTCTGTTATCTTTAATTGTTCTCCATATAACTGATGAGTAATAATATCACCTTTTGCCTTAATATACTCGCCTTCACTTATATATGTAAGATTTCCAACACAGGCCATCTCATCATCTTCTGTAACTAAATTGAGAACGGTATAACCGTTCTCATCATTTCTATATACAATTCTTTCAACAAAACCTTCAAATATCTCAGCCACAATAAACTCCTTTTAATAATTAAAGTAATTATCTATTCCATCAGCCATTCCTTCAGCTATCTTATTCTGAAATGAATCATCAACAAGAAGCATATCTTCTTCAGGATTTGACATGAATCCCATCTCAACTATGGTAACTGGAACTGTACACCAGTTAATTCCGCTCATTGTATCAGTTTCAGACACGCCTTTGTTCTTAAGTCCTGTAGCAGCGCACATACTGTCTATCACATTTTCTGATAACTTTCTGCTTAAGGAATAATATTCTCCACAATATGGATTATTCTTTGTCTGGTTCATTGTAAGAGCTCCTCTTACGCTGCTGTTATCAACACCATTACAGTGAATTCTTATAAATGCATCAGCACCTGCATCGTTAGCAATCTGTGCTCTTTCAGCATTACTTATATTAACATCATGTGTTTCTCTAATCATTTTAACCTGATATCCTCTTTCCTTAAGAATATCTCTTAACTTAAGTCCCACCTGAAGAGTTACCACATATTCAGGTACTTTAGATGAAACACCTGTTGTTCCTGATGCCACCTTAGCCTTTGTTGTAGAAGAACCAGGTGCCACAGGTTCTTTTTCATTATTTCCTTTAGCCTGATGTCCTGGATCAATCACTATAAGATGATCTGAAGCATTGGCAGATTTCTTCTGTGGTTTCATAGTTTCCTGTGTCTTTACAGGAGCTGTCGTTTTCTGTGGTTCAGGAGTCTTTACTGGTGCCTGTGTTACAACTGGCTTTTCTGTTACAATAGGAGCTTCTGTTTCTTCAACCACAGGATTTTCAACATCTTCAATATCTTCTTCCGGAGTTTCTGTCTCTAAATTATCAACTATATCTTCCTTTGCCTCATTAACTGGAGCAGAGGTTGTGGTACTCTTACTCTTCTTGTCTGTTTTTTTGCCACATGACACACTTAACATTAATACCATTGTCAATAAAATACCTAAAGTTACCATCTTAAAATATTTATTATTAAAAAAAACATTATTCATAAAAGCCACAAAGCCCCTTTCTGCCAATCATTAAATCATTTATTAATACTTCATATCTTTCAATATATCACAAAAATCAAATGTCTTAAAATAATCTCTTGGAGTCTCTGCTCTTCTTATAAGCTTATATCCACCATCTTCTTTAAGAAGAATCTCTGCTGACTTAAGTCTTCCATTATAGTTATATCCCATGGCATATCCATGAGCTCCTGTATCATGAATTACAAGATAATCACCCATATCAACCTTTGGAAGCATTCTGTCTATTGCAAACTTATCATTATTCTCACACAAAGAACCTGTAACATCATACTTATTAGTTGCTTCCTCATTCTCTTTTCCAAGAACAGTAATGTGATGATATGCACCATACATTGCAGGTCTCATAAGATCACATGCACTTGCATCTACACCAATATACTCCTTATGAGAATGTTTCTCATGAATTGCTGTTGTAACAAGGCAACCATAAGGTCCAAGCATAAATCTACCAAGTTCTGTATAAATAGCTATATCTCCCATTCCAGCTGGAACTAAAATCTCTTCAAATGCTTTTCTTACACCTTCTCCAATAACTGCTATATCATTAGCTTCCTGATCTGGTCTGTATGGAATTCCAACACCACCTGAAAGATTGATGAATGTAATATTAGCACCTGTCTTTTCCTTAAGTTCAACTGCAAGTTCAAACAGAATTCTTGCAAGTGTAGGATAATACTCATTAGTTACAGTATTACTTGCTAAAAATGAATGAATACCAAACTCCTTGGCACCAAGTGACATAAGTTTCTTATATCCTTCAATTATCTGCTCCTTAGTAAAACCATACTTTGCATCACCAGGATTGTCCATAATATCAGTCCCCATCTTAAAATATCCCCCTGGATTGTATCTGCAGCATATCTTTTCCGGAATACCACAAATCTCATTTAAAAAATCAATATGTGTAAAATCATCTAAATTAATAATAGCGTTAAGTTCTCTGGCTTTCTTAAAATCTTCCCTAGGTGTATCATTAGAAGAAAACATAATATCATTTCCTACCATGCCACAAGCCTCAGATAACATAAGCTCTGTATATGAAGAACAATCTGTTCCGCATCCCTCTTCTTTTAATATATTTAAAATAAATGGATTAGGTGTTGCCTTAACAGCAAAAAACTCTTTATATCCTTTATTCCATGAAAATGCTTTTTTAAGTCTTCTTGCATTCTCTCTTATTCCCTTTTCATCA
>JAILNW010000209.1 GCA_024691145.1 Lachnospiraceae bacterium | reverse complement strand
GATTTCTGTAATCATCCAGATTTAATTGATGATCTTCTCCCTTGGTCAGATAAATTACCTGAGAGATGTCATCTGGTTCAGAAGCAAAAGAAAAGCTTCAAGAAATAGGTTACTGATATGATACCACACGAATGGCTAAATGTCAGTAACGCTATCTTTTGAAGCACTTACAGATATTTTACCTGTCTACTTGACAGGGGGCATATCATTGCAACACTCTTTTACTGTTATATATGGGTATTAAAATATGATATAATTCTTTAACCAGTTCATGATTTCTTCATCATCTCTCATGGAGTCCACGCTTTTATCTTCAGCAGCATATACTTTGCCATTTGATATTACGAAGATAGAAGAGGAATCACGAATATCTATACTAGCATTATCAAAAAGCTGGTAATTATCAGATGTTGTAAATAAACATTCAATATTGTTATCATTAAGTATCTTCTTTGCTGATTTTGCAACTTTATCTTCTGAATCACCACAATCAGTGTAATGCTCAACACACAAAACAAAAGTCTTTTTATCATCTACTAATTTGTTAAAAACATTAATCTGATTTGAGAGCATTGTTTCCGCTTCAGCGTTTAATGCATCTGCTTCCTTATTATACAATTCAGTATAAGTGAAATCACCATTTGGGAGTGTTACAAAATAACCTTCTTTTCGATTTCCCTCATCATCATAACCAATCTTAGAATAATCAGCATATATATCAGCTGGATCATTAGCATTAAATTCTTTGACTTCTGATGAAATATCATCAAGCTTTACCTTGTCAGTAGGCTTTTTACGCTTAACTTCAACATAAATGTACTTTTCCTGTCCACAATCATCTGATTTTACAGTGATGGTGGCATACCCCCTTTTTATAGCTTTAACTAAACCTGTATCAGTTACAGTAGCAACTGTTTCATTATCTGATTTCCATGTGACACCTTTATTAGTAGCTTCATTAGGTAAAACGATACAGCTTAATTGAAATGAGTTGCCTTCTTCAATGGTAGTATTTTCTGTATTTAGTTTCATGTCACTTACTTTAACATAGGGTGCTTTGTAATTCGAAGTTTTTGTTAACATATCAAAATCTATATTATGATATGGTACATTTTCAAAATCATATGTAACAACACCATTAACTTCTTTTTTTACCTTAATGTCATGCTCGCCATGATAATACCAGTATCCGCCAACAACATAAATCTTAGTTTCGTCCCAGCCAAGAGAAATTAAAAAGTTTTTAGTCATACCGGCATATCCGCCGCCACCACACATAAGGAATATTATTTTATCCTTAGGGAAAATCTCTTCAATTATATCCATGGATTCTTTATAGTTAGCAACATATGTTCCATTATCATCATAAAATAAAGTTGTTCCAGTATATGTATCCCCGACTTCTCCAGGAAGACCGCTTACAGGAAGAATATAAGGAAGAGGTATAACCTCAAACCCATCAACGTATCCAGATAAGAATCTGTCACCACCGATTGCCTCGTAATTACCAGGATCTTCAAGCATTCTCATATCCCTGTAAACAGAGTCATATCTTCCAAGGTATTCATCTATAACTTCTTCGTTGATATTCTTATCTATACCAAGTTCGCCTCTTAAGCCACCAGAAAGTTCAGGTAAAGGAAGTTCCTTAAGCGGAGGAAGTGTTGGTTCCTCGGTAGGTGCCACAGTTGCCTTTGCTTCTTTAGTAACTGCAGGTGCTTCTGTAGCTATATTTGGTTCAGCAGGTGATTTTATAAACTTGTCCTTTAGCATAAATCCAGCTACACCAAGACCACCTATAACAAGTAATGATAAGGTTATAGCTAAAGCTTTATGTCCCTTTTTCTTCTTTTCAGAAGGAACTTCAACTTTTTCAGTATCATTGCTTTCAACAGTATCATTATCTGAAGTCTTTTCTTCAGAAATGTCTGCCTCAGTAGTTTCTTTAGTTTCAGTAATTTCTTCAGTTATCTTGTTTTCTTCAATATCCATAAATCTAACCCTCTTCTATTAAATATATTTATAAATTATTTTATTCTACAGTTATGTAAGTTCTAAGCCAGTCCTTTATTTCTTTTTCTGACAAAAATGCATCTTCATCTATCTGATCAATAATTTCTCCTTCTTTAAAAATTACAACAGACCCTATTGTTTTATCCTTTAACTTAGACTCAGAAAGAATAGTGTCTGAATTTTGAGAAGGTCTTCCAGCGTAAACATATTGATAATTGTTCTCTGCAAGTATTTTCTTTGTATCATCTGGCATAGTATACTCTGCTTCATCAGTACCCTTAGAACCAACTATAAGAATAAATGATTTCTTTTCATCTAAAAATTTGTTAAATATTTCTGGTCGTTTTTCAAGAGCTTCTAAGTATTTTTTCTGAAGGGCATCGTTTTCCATCTTAGCAGAAAGTGTATCTAAGTCATATTGATTTAATTCAAGTAAAAGTTCTGAGATATCATCTAACTTAAGTTTATCTGATTCTGTTTCAGTTTCTGTTTCTTCCTCTATGGTATTATCATAAGATACCTTCTTAGATTTCTTTTTAGAATTCTTAAGCCAACAGCCTGCTAAAATAATGGCACCTATAGCCAGTAATGATAAGGCTATTAATAAAATTTTTTTACCGTTTTTGTTATTTTCCAAATCTGACTTTTTATCTCTTATAACCACTAGTATAACCTCCCAAAATACAAAAAAATTAAATGTCCATACTTTTATTGTATATGACTTTTAGGTTTGATTCAATTAATTAAAAATAAAAAAATATAAAAAAAGTATAAAATGAAATTGCATATCATAATAATGCAATAAAATTACACTATTATGATATGTGAAATGTTAAATATTTTAATAAATACCAGAATATGTATTTTAATGTAAATATATGGAGTGTCATATGTTAATTAATAGTATTTTTTCCTATATTTTTTGTGGATTTTATATAAAAAATGAATGTTTCATATATTCATATATAATTTTTGGTTAGTAAAAGTAAACAAAAAAAATAAACTTATCAATTTGACGATAAGGAAAAAAAGTTATACTATAGTAAATGTTGAGAAACTTTTTATTTTTTATGGAGGTTAAAATGAAAACAAGAGGGAAAATAATAGCAACACTTGCACTTAGTGTTTTAGTTGCTGGAGCAATTTATGGTGTTAAGAGTCACGCAGGATATTCTATTAAGGCAGATGATCTTGTGGCACACGCAAAGGGGTTAGAAGAAGACACATTAGAAGCCAAAGAGTGGGCTGAAGACAATGTGATAAAGATTAATGATGCAGAAGATTATTATGATTTCGTCGAGAATGGTGCAACAGATGCAAACCAGTATCTTGATGAGGATGTTGATGCTGATTACGAACCTGTAAGTGAAGGTCAGGAATCAGATTATGAATTCCCAAGTTCTATCGATAATAGTACATCTAAGTATTTCCCTGCAATAGGAGATCAGGGAGATATTGGATCTTGCGTAAGCTGGGCAATGTTATATTACCAGTTTTCTTATACATACAATCAGTTATATGACAGATCATCTAAAGATGTTAATAACTTATTCTCACCTATGTTCTCATATGATAACTGCGGTGGATATCCTTTAATTGTAACAGAATTTCTCGAAGAAATGGGAGCAGCATATTTAAGTGAAGTGCCAGCCCTTACTGACTACAATAATATAGATGATTATCCAAACAATACACATGCAGAGGGAGACATCTGGAAGAAAGCAGCAACAAGAAGAATTACAGACGCATATGTAATAAGTACAAATGATTCAAATATGAAGATTGATAATAACCACAGTCCATATCTTGATGCAATTAAAGCTTCTCTTAATAATGGAGAATTATTAACATTCTGTACAGATGTTAATGAGTGGGGAAATCAGAAGAGAATACAGTACAGCTCAACAGATTCTAACTATAAGGGAACAAGTAATAAGTCACACAAGGGAGACTATATTACATATCTTTACAAGAGAGAATATGCTGAAATTGGCGGACATTGTATGACAATCGTTGGATATGATGATGATATCTGGGTTGACATCAATAATGATGGAGTAAAAGACGACAATGAAATGGGTGCATTTAAAATCGCTAATTCATGGGGTGCAACTTGGAAAAATAAAGGATTTATATGGCTTGCATACAGCACTATGGATTATAAGAACATTGAAGGCAGTGAGATGCTTAACCATTCAATGCACAATATTACAGGATTTAAGATTAACACAACAATACCAAAGCAGTTTCTTGAGTTAGAAGTAGAAAGTAAAAGAACTAGTGATGTAAATGCTAATATAACAGCTTATGATGAAAATGGATATCAGATCAGTTATTACAGACCATTATTCTTTAATAAATTAAGAAAAGACTATTCATTTAACGGAAGAAGTGGAAGACAGACAGGACATATGTACATTGCACTTGATAACATGATTCCAGCAGTTAATTCACAGCTACTTAGTGATTATGAATGGGTTACAGAAATAAGTAACAGCGGTTACGAAAGTGAAGACATAGTTGTTAAGAAAGTAGCCATCCTTGATGATGATGAAGGTATAGTATATAATCAGGACATTAATGAGACAATTACACTTAAGAGTGGAGAAAACAAGATTGTTAACACATCTACTGTTAATAAGAATGGAACAAATACTGTAACAATTTACTATGCAGGATATGAGAATCCATACATTCATTATAGCATTGATGGCGAAAACTGGACAAATGTACCTGGTATGGCTATGATTCCATCATCAAACGTAGATAACTTTACACATAAGTATATTATTAATCTTGGAGATGCTAAGGAAGTACAGGCATGTTTTAATGACGGAAAAGGCAACTGGGACAGCAGAAACGGAAGCAATTACAGATTCAGCAAAGGAATTTACACTGTAAGCAATGGACAGATTAATAAAATTGGAGAAAATGAAGCAAAGAAATTTGCTGTAAGCTTAAAAGTAAATAAATATGCACCACAGACAACAACTAATAAAATTGTATTAACAGCAGAAAGTGTTAATGCAAAGAATGTAACATACAGATTTGGATATAATAAATATGGTAATATTACATATTTAACTGATTTTACATCATCTAATACTTGTGAGTTTAATTTAGGAAAAGAAGATTACTATACATTTTTCGTCGAAGCAAAATCAGGTAATGAGGTTGTAACAAGATGGCTGCATGATTACAGAGTTAATTATCTTTATATCAGCTCATTAAGATTTAACGTAGAAGCTCCACAGGAAATAGGAAGCAATATTACTATAACTAGTGAAATCAGAAATGAATTAAGACCAAACGGAGTAAAACCTGTATTTACATATACAGCAGAACTTGATGATGAAATTACAATTCTTGAAACTGATAGTGATAACAACGCTTTATGGGTACCAGTTAAGAGAGGATTATACACTATAAGATTAAAGGTTGTAGATGGAGCAGGACAGACTGCAGAATACACTATGACATACAGAATAACTAGTGATGATTTATCACTTAAAATTGATGCAATTAATGTTTACACTGATACAGAGGACGGCTCACTTATAAGAGGAAGATACTATTCAGCAAACATTTTAGCTTTTGGCGGAACAGAGCCATATACTTACAAATTAGGTTATATTGATGAAAACGGAAATGATATTTATACTAACGAAGGCGGATATGGATACCTTTCACTTCCATTGCCATTTAGTGGAGAGGTTAAGTACTTTGCTGAAGTAACTGACGCAGAAGGCCAGATGGCAAGAAAAGAGTTTACAAAAACTGTACACGGCTGTGAAATTACAGGAGTTGAAACTTCAGTACCTTCGCCAGCACATGTTGGAGACACAGTTAAGTTTAAGGTAAATACTAAATATGAAGTTGATTATAGAGGATCAAACCTTACAACAATTACAATAGTAAACAATACTACAGGAAGTGAAAATAATATTTCCGCATACTCATATTATAGAGACGGCCTTGAATGGACATTTAATGAAGCTGGTGACTATACAATTAATGTATCACTTAATACATATGGATCAGGTCTTTGCACATATTCATTTGATTATGTTGTAAAGAAGGCTGAAGACAAACTTAGAATTAACAGCGTAAATACAAGCGTTGCTTCACCTGCATTAACAGGAAACAGTATTACACTTGATGTTACACTTGCTGATGGAAAGACAGCTGACACAGTAATTTACGACATAGTAAATGGAAATAATAAAACAATACTTAATGGAGACAGTGAAGGAAAGGCAATATGGACTCCACAGACTGCAGGAACATACACAATTACAGCAACTGCAAAGTCAGGAAACGAAGAAGCAGCTTCTTCAATTGAGTTTGTTATAAATGAAAATCCAGATGAGCAGAATACTGTAACAATATTCTACAAAGGATTTAACACACCATACATTCACTACAGAACAAACAGCACAGGCTGGACAAATGCTCCAGGTATGGCTATGACTGAGTACCAGTATGAAGAATACACACATATGGTAACAATTGACCTTAAGGGTGACAGCGAACTTACAGCATGCTTTAACGATGGCAATAATAACTGGGACAGCAATAATGGAAGCAACTACAAGTTTACAGCTGGAAAGTATACATTCAGCAATGGTGTAATCAAATCATTAAATAACAATAATAATGATGATGATGTTACAGGTAAAGTTGTATTATACTACGCAGGATACAGCAACCCATATATCCATTATTCAATTAATAACCAGTGGACAAATGTTCCAGGTGTTATGATGGATAAGTCTTCTGAAGAAGCTGGATATACTCATAAGATAGTTATTGACTTACGTGGAGCAAATGAATTAAAGGCTTGTTTCAATGACGGCAATAATAACTGGGACAGCAACAATGGCAATAACTACACTATGAATGAAGGAACATATTTCTTTAAGGATAGCAAACTTACAAAGAAATAATAATAACTAAAATTTATAAGAAAAGCACTGTATCAGAAAATGGTACAGTGCTTTTTAATCATTTTCTAATGTTAAATAAGAGTAATATATGATATAATATAAACAGAGTTTATGTAGGAGGTTATTACTATGGATGATAGTAAAAACACTAAAAATGCAGCAAAGCAGAAAAGTGGAAAAAAGGATGTAAACAAGAAAAGTA
>JAILNW010000134.1 GCA_024691145.1 Lachnospiraceae bacterium | reverse complement strand
AACATACTTTTTCTTATTAGGACAATACAACGTAAAACCTGCGCTTTCTCCTTCTGTAACATAATCAGGTTTTATTTTAAATTTGGAATACATAATATTTTGAACAATGCATCTGTCTTTAGCAATACAACTATTACATCTGTCGTTATAACCATTTGAATTTTTATAATCCTTAAAACAATACATATCTAATAAAGTCTGACCCATTCCTCCACGAATGGCAGATGTTTTATATTCAGGTACCTTTCCTTCCTGCATAAAAGTAATATGAAATGTAAACCTTGAAAAATGAAATTGCTCTAATTCAGATAACATCAATATATACACCTCCTCTTAAAACATCATCCCTAGATATTCTAGGGATGATTTGTATATTGCTTATCTTCTACCTCCGCCATTATTGCCATTTTTGCGGTTATTATTATCGTTGTTATCGGCATCATTACAAGGCAATTCTTTATTTCTATCGTTAATTTCAGGCAAGCTTCTCTCTATAACATCTACAGGTCCACTTAATCTTTTGTTTTTTCCAAACCACTCATAAGATTTATTTCTATCTGATACAAATGGGTAAGATACCAAATCTTTTTCAGCATCTGATAATCCATTAAAATCCGTTATCTTTAAGTAATCCTTAACAGAAGAAGTTGATAACAAACTGCTTACAATAGCATCTGATTGCCATTCTTCGTTTGAGTCTGGAATATTAAGAATATTCTCTTCACTATAATCCACCATAAGTGTTCCACCTTCTATAGATAGCTTCTTATACTTAATGCCGTCTACTTTAATCTTGACGCTTCCATATCCTAATGGCTTTCCATGTCCAAGTTTATGGCAGTTATCAGAATTATTACCATTAATAGACAATACCCAAACAAGTTTTTTTAATTCTTCTTCAGTAATACCATTAAATATTACATCAAATTCAAAATCGTCTTTATCATCATTTGACGCTTTAAATGGTCTTACAGTAGTTCTAAGCTGCATGTTTTCGTCTGGCAAATTATAATTATCTGGTCTATGGTGCCAGTAATACTTTCTGCCTCGTATTTCAGGCTGATAAGTTTTCTTTGTATAACTTCCTTGATTATTACCTGTACCTTGAACAACATAATAATCATAGTTCCAGTACTTTAAATTACCATATCTTGGCGTTTTTAAGTAAAATTCTGCTGCAGATGGCTTAGGACCTCCAAGTATAGGCAAAGTAACTACATCTGCATATTTAGCTTTATCTCTAATGAAGCTTGCATCACTAAAACTAACCTTTGAAGAATATTTATTGTTTTCACCAACTATTCCAAATAATGCACAAGCCTCACAAACCTTAGAACTTCCATCAGAACAACATGGCTTCTTACTGCCTATTGTTTCTTTAATCTGATTATCAAAATACTCTTTACTAATTTGAGAAGGAGTAAAATAATATTTTTTCTTTTTTCTGTCAGCAGTTTCTACTTCACTGTAATACAAACATAACACAGCATTTTCCTTATTCTGAAAATCCTCCAAAGCCTTTTCAAAAGTCGAATATCCCTTGTGATGCATATAATCGCGATTTAACTGAGAGTTTATATCCTCATCCTCATAAAATCCCAACAATGTTTTTAAATTAGATGCATAATTATTATTCCAGTCATCAGTAATATCCTCTATTATTCGGCCTTCAACAAATACAGATTCATGGTGCTTTCTACTGCCTATATTTAAACCTGCTCCAAAGTTTTCACCTAGGTGCACATAACCAGAACATTTCATATTTGTGTTATTTCCAGTCTTTGTAAGATTCACTGTAGTACTCTTGCCATTTACATTATCCCTAATTACATTAACCCCAGAAACAGGTCTGTTTCTTTGACTTGTTCTAAACGGCGTTATACTATTATTATTAAAATATACCTCATCTCCCTCGCATATCATACAATCATTTATATTTAATGATGACTTCTCATATTTTTTATAAAATGCAAGTAAGTTTTGTCCATATTTTTCTTGTACTTTTGTAGTAATACTAAATTTATCTCTGCCTCTTCCTCCTGAAGACATAATATTTACTACGTCATCTTGTTTTAAATTAAGCTCAGACCATTGGATTCCATAGTCAGCTAATTTTCTGATTTTATTTATATTATCCTCATTTAATTGTTGTCCCCTAGCTGCTGACATCATAGAAATTATAATCATCTTCTGGTTAATCAGCCTATCAGCTTCAATCCTTTGCTCATCACTAACATCATTACTTCTTCTAATCCTGTCTAACGCACCATTTACACCAAAAAATGCTACATAATGTCCTGATGTATCTTTTGAATTATCAAAGTCGTACACCTTAAAGATTTTAGTCTTGCTATTACCAAAATTCTCGTTAACATAACCATAATTATCAATCTGTAACATATAACGATTTGCATTATATATGCTAATTCTGCCATTTTCTTTCTTGATAATACATGGTTTTTTTGCTTCATTTACCCTTCTGTTAACAACAGTTTCTGCATTAACTGCTGATATACAAGAATCCGTTATAGTCTCATAATCACTTCTGATCATACCTCTAAGCTGACTTCCAGGAATAACTGGCGCTGAAGGTCCTTCACTAAATGGTGTTCTTCCTTCATTCAAATCATCATAAGAAAAAAACTCATATGATTTATGGTCTTTATAATTATAAGACTTATCAAATGCCATGGAACTAGATGAATTTGGCACAATAAGATCAGTTATAGCCTTTAATGTGCAATGTATCTTACCAGTATATGTATTTTTTTCTTTTCTGTATTCACTTGCTTCCCTTCTATTTGTTCTGTTGCCAGTTCTAACAAAGTTATATGGATTAATAAAACTAGTCATTATTCTCCCTCCTTAACCACTTTACCATAACGATAATTTTTTACCTGAATCATATCATTTTCATCATACTCGATATAAGTAATAATCTTTATCTTATAATTCATAGCATCATCAGCCAGTTCCTTTGCGGCTGCATTAGTAAGATACATCTCTTCTTCATATTTATATTCTTCAGGCTTTATATCATCATTATTATCTATTTTCAGTTGTCCTAAATACTTCTCATCTGATATAACCGTACATATATATCCTTTACTCATCTCACTGTACACTGCACGGCTTTCAGTATTCTCATCAAACAAATGACATTCAAGTATATCCGAAGTATCCTTCTTAGCTTCCAGATACTCTTTTATGCCCTGACTTCCATTATTATATGTACTAAACCATACTTTTAATCTTGTATATATGAGCAAATATCCACTTTCAGGAATATTCTCCATTTTATCTAACAATTCATTAATGTTATTGTTATTCATCTCTTATCCACCTTTGTATTAACTTATTTTTTTTGCCAATTCTTTAAAAAACTTATTCTCTTCTTCCTGCTTTATTGTAACACCATTTACACTATAACTTCCATTCTCTGAAAATATTCCTCTTCCAATTGCAGTCTGTCCGCCTATTGCAAGATATCCCTCCTGAATGTCCTTAATTGCAATAATTAATAGACCTATCTTCCAGTCAATTTCATTGCTTTTTCTTAGCTTTATTACTAATTCTGTTGTTGCATTAAAAACACTCTTTTCTGTATATAACGCTCCTTTTTCTGTAGAGGCATCAAAACGGTCTATCTTATTTCTAGTCATTTTCATGCAAACAGGCTTTTTATTACTACCCTTAGCATCAAAAAGTTTACTTTCACAAATTACTACCTCTGATTGTTTGCTGCAATCTTCATAGCCAAACATCTCATTAAGCATATCTTTAATTTTCTCTTTTTCTACACCCAATAACTCAAGGTTTCTTTTACATTGATGACGAATTGCACCTGCAAAACTGCTTCCAGGAACAACCGGCCAGCCGCCACTTGTAATATGGGTATAATCTGGCTCATTCTTCTTAGCCGCATATTCTCTTATACTGATTCCACCTGCCAGTTTAAGTGGTACTGTTATTGTTGTAAATGAACTTGATACCTTTACTTCAGATAAATCTAATAAATCCTCTTTAGTTTTATTGTTTTTATAATAATTATGTACATTAAAATCAAGCCAATTATCATTATCCTTTGGCATAGTAAACTTTTTTGAATAAACATTTAAAATCTTCATTCTTCCCAAACCACGGTTTTTCTTGCTTCCAAACCTAATATCACCTGCATCAATTCCACATAGTGCCTGTTTTAATGCTCCAACAATATCTGCTGTATTGTTATCATATTGAACATATTCAAATATCATTACACCATCTTGCTTATTAGTACTAAAGTCTGGCTCAATTACCTCCATATTAAATAGTGCAGTATCCTTTGCTATTTTCTCATCATCCAGAGCTACATTGTTTCTTATCTTTGTCTTTACATTATCGTCAAAATAAAAATCACTAATAAACACTGAACTCATACGCTGCGTCTGATTGCTATTAGAACCATTTACTCTGTCTCCAAAAACCTTATCATTATTTACATAATTACGAATAGCTCCAGCTATAGAAGATGCAGGTATGAATGGTCTGCCATCAAAATCTCTAATAATATCATTATCAGCATATTCATTTATTCCACTAGAAACACAAAGCGGCTCCATTAACTTTATTTCAGCTATTATATATCCTCTTTCTTTTACATTGCTCATATTATTCACCTGCTTTCATTCTTCTTTCTCTACAATTATACTTTAATTCCAGCAACCAGCTATTCACATACCATTTATATAAAAGATTATTATTATTAATATCATCTATATCAACATTAGTTAAATATCTCCAATAATCATTATCTCTAATAGTTGCTTCTAATGTTTCAACTCTTTTTTTACAAGAAACAGCTATATTCTTTTTATTTACATCTGTTATTTCCTTCATTTGAGCGTAAAAATCATCCAATGAATCCTGTTCAGAATAAACTATTATTGCCTTACTTATTGCTGGTGATTCATAAGCATCCTTTTCTTCAAAAGCTTCTTTTCTGGCACGCATTCTAATGTCTTTTTCTAGTTCCTTCTTGGCAAGTTTTGATACAAAAGCATTTGAAATAACATTATCCCTTGAAGAACCAGACCCAGGGTTTTGTGATACTTTATTATCATAAAGTTCTACTGTATCATTCTCTCCTAAAGGTCGTATTCTTAACTCACCATATCCTTCTCTGCATCTTTCACCAATCCAGAATTTACCTTCAGTAATATCACTATCAGTGTTTATAACCAAAACACTGCCTTTTCCGAATGCTCTGATTGTTGGCTTTTTAGCATTCCACATAACATTATATCCGCCTAATGTTTCATATTGTATAAAGTTAGGATTACCAGAATCATTATTAATGCTTATATTCAGTTTTTCAGCAATAGCATCCCTTAAAACATTAATATCTGTAGCATACATTCCTGATGCTTTATCATAAAGAATTACTGAAGATAATAATTCAATAACATATTTTTTACTTGCAGCTGTGTTAATGTTAATATTATCTGCCTTCTTTACTTCACCATTTTCCTTTATAGTAACACTTCCAAACTCTGCCTGTCTTCCATAGCCCATTCTGTAATCTTCAAGCCCTGATAGTAATTCTCTGACTTTATTCACAGAATTGCCTTTAACCTCTATAAAGCCTGAAAACTCCTGTCCCTCTGTAAGCATCTCCATCTGATAAAATGCAGTATCATCAGCATGACCTATTGACTTGTCCTCAGGTCTCTCATGATAGTAACCAATTCTGCTTTTAACATCAATCTTATAGCATTTATCTTCAAGTTCAAAGCAATATCCCTCTCCGTATGGAGATGCCTGCTCACTACTGTCCTTTACTGCTTTATTTAAAAGCAAAAGTTTACCATCTTCTTTTTTCTGATCTTTTTTCTTATAATAACAATTAGGAACTGGAAATGACCTGTTACCATTCATAGAAACATATGCATTGCTGCATATTATGTCTGATTCAGTAGTAAAATTCTGAAAATCATCATTTGTCATCCCCTGAGCCAAAGCTCCCAAAATCTTAGCACCTTCTATATAGTGCATTGTTCTTGCCTGTCCGCCTATTACACTTTTTAATACCAATGGTGACTTAAGATAAACTGTATATGGAATACGATATATGCTATTTTCATCATAGTTATCCTGATACTTAACAGTATTATTATCTTTCTTCTTTATTCCTTCCAATGAAACCTGTATCTCTCCCAATCCTCTAGTACGATTAAGACCCATATGTCTCATACCCTTACAGATTCTCTCTAATTCATCATTATATTTTTCCCACTCTCCATCGCATTTTATCTCAATCTCTGCTTTAAACACAGTTCCCTTCTTTACTACTCTTATGGTTCTTAAAGAATTATCCACAGCAACACCTGTTTCAGAATCAATTGCTGTCTGTGTTCTCATATATGTATAATAATTAAGAATTGTCTGTGGATGCTTTAAAATATCAAGCTGAACTTCATTAAGTGCAGCCATATTTTCATCATGTCCTTCTACTTTTGCGTTAGAAATGGCTATCCTTGAACTTTTATCGCCCTTTTCTCCAAACATAGCTTTTACATCTGCATTACAAAATTCAAATGCTGATTCTCTCATAATACCTTTTATTCTTTTAGCCGGAATATAAGGAAAGCCTTTACTGTCTGCACAAACATCTGTATCAATCAAACTGCTATATACATCTCCATCAGATGCACATAAATCGCTTAATGTTTCTATCTTCAAATATCCCTTATAAACTTCCATCTTATACCTCCTGTATATCTATATACAAATCCATTAAATCTAGCGCATCATACCAAGCTGCCACCTGATTATCGTAAGAATCTTCAGACAAGATTTCTTTCAGATCCTTGCTTCTGCTTTTTAAAAATGTTAAATATTCATCTACTGAATGCTTTCCAAGTACATAAGCACTTCTTAACTGTTTTGAAAAAGAACGAGGTATCTTTTCATTATCACAAAAATACGCCAGTCTTTTCTTATAGTCTTCAATACTAAAACAACTATTTTTACTATCAATTTCAGTAAATTTACCACTTTCACTTCCGTAAGGGACAAAATATGGGCGTTTATAGAGCACTGTACCATCTGGAATTCTTTCTCCATCACGCTGTGCTTCAATATCAGCTATATCAATATGCTTGCAAATATGAAAATCAATATAGTTACCTATAATCTTCATACCAGTATTATTTTCACCTGTCCAACCAACACATTCATCAAGTTTTGCTCTTTTTTTAGCGCTTTCACAACACTCTTCAGCCATCTTATAACCTTCTCTAAAAGCAAAATGACTGTTAATATATGCTATTCCGGCACAGGCAGAAAGACCATACTTTTCCATATCTTCTGCTTTATTTTTATCTCCATACATTACCTCTTTACTTATACACTTTAAGAAGTACTCAACAATACTTAAAGCTACCTTACCATTGCATACAAATGTAATATCATCACCAGCAACAATAATTTTTCTCATGTATGCTTTAAATGATCCATCTTGATACTGCTTATTGTTAAAACAGCATTTATCTGATTTAACCCATTCTTCCAGCTTTTCTTTTGTTTTTATAAAAGCATCCGAAAACTTGTTACGTATATTAAGGGAAAGTGTTCTTACACAAAAAACAGATTTTTCATATGAATCCTTCGCTTCACTTTCAATTATACTCTTTATACGTCCTCCAAGATTATTACCATCAATATGTACTATACTTAATATTGAATCGCTTCCCTTATCCGTAACCATATTATCAAAAATTCTGTCTAACTGTTCTACCCTTGCAGTTCTCCAGTCAGACTGTAGTAATTCATCAACTTTTGCTCTTTTTTTACTAGCTTCAGTTGTAAATAATTCTCCATCTCTTTTAACGGAATATGGAAAACCTGTCATGGCATCTGTTTCTATAACAGGCCCGCCACACATAGGATGTGCGTCTGTCATATTTGCTTTTACATATGCCATTCTATTCTGAAGTTTCTTGTAATCTTCAAGGTAATCCTGTAATTCCGTCTCAATACTTGCAATTGCAAGTCTCAGGGAATAAGTTTCCTCCATAATAAACTTTGACATTCTTCTGTTAATTCTGTGCATAACAGCATCATCTCGGAACAAAACATACCCATTTCCACCACCTATAAACAGTACTTCCATCTGAATACTGTCATCTTTTGAGATTCGTAATTCCTTAATAGGTGATTCTCCATTACCCTCATACC
The DNA here is from genome assembly GCA_024691145.1 of Lachnospiraceae bacterium. Classification (GTDB taxonomy): domain Bacteria; phylum Bacillota; class Clostridia; order Lachnospirales; family Lachnospiraceae; genus JAILNW01. The sequence goes on along the minus strand of JAILNW010000134.1, from coordinate 10,756 downwards.
ACTTAATAATAAATTTTTCTTTTTGGGATTCTTTTTGAATTGCGTTTAGAAAACCATCCTGAAGCAACTTCTCAACCTGTTCTGAGGCACCAATTATCTCTTTAACCTTATTAGTTCGATAAATATAATCTTGTATTCCCCTAACGTCATACATAACTAACCTATAATTACCCATTCTGCCACTCCTTTCAATGACCAATAATAAACTGTTCTAAATAACACCAAAATAGTATACCATATCAATAGAATTATTTCAATAATTTTAGTTATTTATTGAAAACAAATATTTACTGTTAATATATTTTAAATATTTTCTAATTCTCTTTCTAATCTGTTAATGTCAGCAGGTTTACTTTTCCTGATTGTAATTGATACATTTTTTGTTCTTAAATCCATACCAACAATAACTGGCATATCATAAAAAGTTCCGTTGAGATTAATGACATCAATAAATAAAGTTTTAAGTTTATTTTCCAAAACACTGATATCAACATCAGCATCAATCTCTGAACTATCAGAATCTTCCTCGTTTCTGTGTAAAAAATCATACAAATTATACTGTTCAGATTTAAATCCATTTATATTCTTTATTTTGTTAAACCATAAAGCAATTTTATTGTAATCATTTAAGCCTTCAATCTCATAAAATCTAACCATATTTGAACTATTATTTTTTTCTTTTATTATTCTCATTTTTTATTCCTCCATATTTTTATATTCTATATCTATATTACTAATATTAGCCATATTATCTCTAAATTTCTCATAGTATTCAGCAGAAGTTGTATCACAAGGTTTATCAAACTTTACTACAACCACAAACTTTCCTTCTGATGCGCTTCTGAGTTCACCTATATGATCCTCTATAGCTTTTTGAGTACAACGTGGAGCTGATGATCCATCTGATACAGTTATTTCATGTACCACTTTTCCATCATCCCCAACGTATGTATGATTCTCCACAATATTCTGCTCCCCTGCATGTACTTGTTTGGAATAATCATTTTCTATCTGTTCACCTTTGTCTCCAATAGTAATATTAGCATTTTTCACCTCTCCCTTTTCACTGCCAGCACCATTATCTATAGTTGAGCGATCAACATAAACCACTTCTCCTGATTGTGCTTCTGCATATGGTCCTGAATCTCTGCTTACATCACCAATTCTAAGTGCTAAGGTTTCAGTTGCAAGTGATGAAAGTTTATCATCATTTCTTTCAAATCTTGTTCTGTCAAAGGAAATCGTTTTATCTGGATGCTCTTTATTATACATGTCAACTGTAGCATCTATTCTGTCAAAACAATCTGACCAATCAGCTTTATTATTCAAATCACTGACACCAGAGGAACTTTTGGAGTGAGCCATGCATTCCACTGCAATTTTATCGATTTGTTCATCATCATATCCTGCCTCCTTATACTTCTCACGGTTTTCAAGCAAATTAATAGCAGAATTTAAAGAATGATTATTTCTGACTTCATTAAAATCTGAATTATTTTCATGGCGAACAACATATTTTCCATCACTATCTTTCTCATATATCTTCTTTCCATTGCTATCTTTCTTTTGCTGGCCATTTTCACCCATAATAGGTACTAAAGCATATCCATCTCCTTTCATTCCTGTATCATGACTTAATGCAGCGCCCTCTAATGTTTTTTTATCAATATCACTACTAAATCCTACTTTTCCTTCCTTTGCATCTGATTTTAATCCACCTTTCTCTGTGGCTTTTTTTATTGCATCTGCTGCTTCAAGGGACTTATCAGCAACCATTTCCACGTGTTCTTCTTTATGGTCAGTAAATGTTCTTCCACCATCATTGCTGCGGGCCAGTTCACCCGCCTGTGTATAATATGGCTTTGTAATCTCCTTGACTTTAGATGCCATTTCTGGATTCTCGCTTTCATATGCTTTATCATCTTCAATTGTATCGTCTAAATCTAAAGGATCACTTACATTAAGTTCTAAGTCTTCTCCTTTATCAACCTCCTTTCCATCAAGCTGTCGTCTTTCTCCCTCATGATCAATTGTAGAATTGCCTTCTAGCTCTTCTCCATTTCTCTGGTGCTCAGCTTGTCTTTGTTCAATATTTTCATTATTTGACTGACTCACCTCACTGTTTCTTACTTCATCATTACCAGAACCACTTTCTATTCTCATCTTTATCTTCTCCTTCTCCTGTTATCCCAAAGATTCAATTATTCCCATATATTTAGCTGTTATAAAAACAGCTGCTGCCATTAATAAGACAGCCGAAACTCTATCCGTCTTATTTTTAACCATGGCTGAAATTCCAAAAATAAGTGTAGCAATACCTGCAAGCACTACAGCCGTATGTGCATTAAATACTGCGCAAAATAAACATATTATGGTTGCTATCAGTGTAAAGCTTAACATTTTATGATTGTTTTCTTCCCTGTAAAATGTACTTTTAACACTTACATCACAAGATACTGAAGCTCCTCCTTCTTTTGCAAAACATGTTAAAGTACAATTTCCTATTCCTTGGGCTTTTACATAAATATTGCCATCATCTGATTTTTCAATTACAGCAACATCTTTATCACTGCTTTTCCACTTATAAGAAGAATCAAAGCAGTTTGCCGGCTCATAAGAAATATTTACCAGACATTTTTCTCCAACATATAAATCACTTTGCATTACATCCATTACAATTTTCTTAATGTTAGGAAGAACCTTTACTGTAACACTAGCTGTTGCCATTTTTGTTGATGCCGTAATGGTTGTTACACCTTCTTTTAAAGCAAATAACTCACCATCTTTGCTTACACTTACAATATCTTCATCATCTGATGTCCATATTACCATATTGGCATCATCAGCGTCAGAAGGCATGCAAAATATTTCAACATGCTGTTTTTGAGAAATTCCCATGTTGTCAGATGACATTTTCAAATCTATCTGTCTAACATAATTATTCTTATACGTGCTTATTGTTTTTCTTTCAAATGGAACATTCTCCTCGTCTTTATACAAATCTATAAATGTTGTTCCTTCACCAACAGCAGTTATATTAAGTCCGTCAGTTACAACAATATTCATGTTCTGTGGAACAATTCTTAAATTAGAAGTATTGTTTTCTTTTGGGAAATAATTTACTTTTAATTCAATCGTCTCACCAACTTCTATCTTAGGAACATCATCAATAGTTACAAATGGGTCAATTTCTGTAACCATTGCAAGAATCTTTCTTTCATCACAATCTAATCTGTCGATGATTTCACTAAGTTTTTCAGTGTTTTTTACAATCACTGGAACTTTTACAAAGCGGTCAATTATACTGTTAACTGCAATATCTAAGTCATCTTCTCTTATTTCCCAGATATATTTCTCTGTTCCACAGGATACAACTTTGTTATCTTCTGAAACAAGCAATACAATTACCCCATTATTCAGATTCTCGACTTTATTATTAACAGCGTCATTATTTGTAATAATCACCTTGGCATTTTCAATCTCTGAAACATTAACAAACATCGGATCCAACACATAATCCATGTCTGTATATATAGGAATTCTGTATTCTTCTGCGGAACATACTATTCCATACTTTTCCGCTAATTCCTTAACCATTTCAAATCTTTCGGATATTGATATATCAATTTGGAAATTATCTGTTATAATCTCCTTGCATGATTCAAAACAGTTCTTCATTCCTTCTGTAAACAAACTTTCAAATGAACATGAAGTTAACACAATAGCATACTCATCGTTAACCTCTCTTTCTGCGGCATCCAGCAATTTGGATGCCCAGCTTAAAAATGGTTCTCTCATGTAGTTGTTTAATTCACTATATATTGATAATGGTCTATTATCCAGAGATACCGTATTAATATCTTTAAATGGATCTAGTTTTATTTTAATTGTATTCACTTGTATTTCCTCCTTTAGTACAACATTTTGTATACTTCAATATAATCTATATTTCCCTGCTCTTTTTCCTTTACATGAAGCAGATATTTAACTAATGTATTATTAAAATTGTCTGGCAAATCAACATACTTTTTAAGTTCTTCACGAAACTTCTTCTTCCATGTTTCAACAGTTACTGGTTCATACTTTGTATCAGAAGTTGTTTCGGCCTTTTTTATGATGCCTTCCATAATATCAAACAAATTCTTTGTGCCTGATATGTTCATAAGTGCTTCACAGAATGTATCAATGTCTCTCTTTTTCTGTAATCTGTTAACCACATTACTTACACAGCAACTGTATTCTCTCTTTTTATAAATATTAACATCTGAATTATCAATAATTTCAAGTATTCTTTCAAGATTCATCTGTTTATCAACAATATATTGCTGCATAAGATGCTGAATAATTAAACCTTTTAATTTTCTTATGGAAGCAAAATCAGCTGCTGATAGTTTCTTTTCATATTTATTTGAAAAGCTATCAATTTTTGTTAACACTGACTCCAGCCAGTTATTTTGCATTACTACTGCAACACCAGTTGGAAGTTTTGACACTTCACATATCTGATCTTCATTAAGTCCAGTAGCATTACCCACTGTTGCACAATCTTCTTTTTCTGGCAGTCTCATAACAATTTTAGTGTTGGTATTCTTTATTGCTGCAATATCAACTGCTGTTGGAGACTGATCAATAATTACAAAACCTTCTCCATAAGTTCTCATTTCAGCAATACTATTACATATCATCTCAACAGATTTTCCTACAATATTGCTGCCTGAAGTTCCAGGTGTAACTCTCTTTAATAAATTATGTGCTTCCTCAAGTATAGTAACATGCTTTAATTCAGAATTGGCCTGATTTGCATTGGCCATTCTGTACTCAGATAATTTAAGTACCAAAAGTCCCATAATAAGAGATTTAGTTTCAGAGGAACCAACTCTGCTTAAATCAACTATAGTGTTCTCATCAAACATCTCAGAATCTGGAATATCATAATTATCACAGAAAATCTGTCCGGATATACCGTTTGTAAGAGAAGTAACTCTCGTTACCAAAGCTCCAGTATAGTCCCCTTTTGTATCTGAGGAATAACCTGAACTGTTTATAATATTTGGCAATACCCTCATCAGATCTTTAAAAGTTGGATAATCTGGTTCTCCTTCTTTTAAATAAACCGAATTTAGCAAATCCCAGCCTTTTTCTATATATATACGTTCCACTGCATCTTTTAAAATGGCTGGCATTGCAGCGTACATTTCCCAGCAGGCATTAAATATCTCAATCAGTCGCTCCAAATGTTCAAGTATATGAATATTCTTATCAAATCTGAATGGGTTTATCTTTAACATCTGTCCTATCAATGGATTTGTTGTATAGACATTGATTCCTGCTAAATTACCAAATGCCTCTTTATATTCACCTTTGGCAGGCTCAACAACCAGAAATTTAGTATCGTTCTCTATTAACTTTTCAAGTAAAACATATGAAGTATTAGATTTACCAGAGCCTGTAGCACCTGCGATAAAACAATGTGATGTCAGACTATTAAGATCCAGCTTCACAATGGTATCCTCAACATTTCCCATATGAAAAACATTTCCAAGTCTTATTTTTTTCTGATTTGGTCTTTCATTTTGAACAAATACATTTCTTCCAAATTCTGCAATATTGCTCACTGTTAATCCTGCAACTGATTTGTGAGGCAGTCCCATCAAAAGAGGGAGTTCCTTGCCACTTATATAGTTACCTGGTGTCACATACTGGCTTTCAAATCCGTTTTCAGGAGTAATTTTTATAAATGGATGCTGGCCATACTGAATATACTCAAGAACTTTTTTTGTATTATCAGCATTATTTATACCCCATACATTTACAAATGAGTTCTCTACATCAGTATCATCTCCAAGCATAAGTGCTTTATAAGTATTTGCAGCAACAACAGATGTCTGAATATCATCTGCAATAAAATATCCAGCACACTCCCATACACCAAAAGCTTCACAAGAACGAATCCTCTCTAATTGTTCATCAATCTTGTCTAGCAGCATGGAAACAGATTTATTTTGATGTTCAATTGTCAATGTTCTTGAATCTCCCTTTGTTTCAGTGTCTGATGTATTAGTTCCTGTTCCTGTTGTATCTGCTGTTCCTTCTGTAACAGCTTTGGACCAGTTAGTTCCTGACGAATATCCACTGGTTTTACTGCTGGATTTTCCTGAGTTTGAGCCAAATCCACCAAATCCATAGCTATGTCCTTTGTTAGTTCCATAAGTATTAGATGAATTTATGCTGGAATTTGTACCTGTTGTATTAGCTACGCTATTATTAACAGAATGGGAAAAGTTTTCAAACATTCCATTAGAAACAGCTTTACTGTAATTTTCGCCATAGGCTAATGAAGTTTTTGCAAAAGGTGATATTGAAGAATACATTTCTTCAAAGCCTCTTTTCTTCATTTCTAATGCTTCCTTAGATATAGGCTCTGCTATAAATACAGCCGTATATTTTTCTCCCTTCATAGTATCTATAAATTTCTCAATTCCTTGAACAAACTTTTCCTTATCATCATCTCTCATTGATGGAATTACAGTTACACATGATACATTTCTTGAAGTATTATGATAATCTGTTTTTGATACAGATTCCATTACCTCGTTAATTTCTCCTTTCTTCATACTTCTAAGGGTACTTCCTGGAAAATTTCCTATGAAACTCTTTTCCAAAATCATACTCGCTGTTGATGCATTACTTTGAGAACGTATTCCAATATAAAAAGTTATATTATTTTTGTTTCCATCAACAACAAGTAAAGCTGAGCTGTCAACATTTTGAAGTGCACTATAAACACTAATTAATTTATCATTAACATTCTCCTTGTTATCATAAACAAGTTTATCAACCTTAAATAATCTAATTGCATCTATATTTTTTTCGCTATCATTTAATGGTACCACTTCATTATCAGCAACATTAATAAGATAATTCTTGTTAATAAATTTGTCTGCTGTTAATAAACCATTATTTAAAATGCTTAAATCCTTCATTTCCTTAACTGTTACTAAATTATTCTCCATTATAATCTCTCCTTTTTTACTAAGCTATATATCTTGTTCTGTATGTAGCTCCAAGTTCCTTAAGTTTCGAAATTCTGTCTGCTTTGTTTGGATGACTGCTTGTAAGATTAGCAAATAGTCCTTTTGCAGATGTGCTTCCCACTATATCTAATAATAAACATAACTCATCTCCATATCCAAGATTAAATGCAAACTCATCTGCTTCAAATTCATTTGCACGGCTTGATTTCATAACCAGCAAAATTCCTATCTTCGTCCAAACCCATGTCAAACCATTTATAATTGCATTAAAAATAGCATTACTAATTTCGTATAGAAACATTAAAATGTCTGCATCTTTTCCCATAAACAATGATGTAACAAAATAAGAAACTAAACGTGTTATTTCTAACAGAACCTTTATAAGGAATATAAATGCTGAAACAAATAAATTGCCTACTGCAACTAGAAGAATCTGATCTGTATCCTTATGAGCAATATGTCCAAATTCATGGGCAAGTGTTGCTTTAATCTGATCTGCAGGCATATTTAGTAATCCTTCAGTAACACAAATTGTTCGCCTGCCTGTTGCAAAAGCATTTGGTTCCTTGTCCGAGCTAATATATAACTCAACATCATCAGGAATAGTAGGATCTAATTTCTTAGCCTTTTTATATACTTCTCTGAAAATTGGCTCTAAATAATTAATTTGATCGACCTGAACAATTTTTTTACATCCAGTCTGTTTTCTTAAAATCATCTCTCCTAAAGGGGACAGCCCAATCAACAATGAAACAACATAAAATACTATAGCCATCAATACTGCTTCCGCAAATGGAACTCTTTTCTCACTAAGAACCACATACAAAATTCCGCTTATTAATAACACATTCAATACCAGATAACAAATTGTGGGTATATTGGACTTTCTAGTCATTTGTTTGATAAAATTAAATAAATACATATTTTTCCTCCAAATCTTATATTTAGTTTATTTCCAACTATTGTTTATACAAATAGAGTAACAAATTAAATCCTATATTGCATAGAGGAGTACAAAATAGGAACTTACTACAATCAGCATTGTAGTAAGTTATCCTATATGCTGCTACTATCCTCTGTATGTAGCTCCAAGTCCCTGAAGTTTTGCAATTCTATCATCCTTATCCGGATGACTGCTTGCAAGATTAGCAAAGAGTCCTTTTGCTGGAGCACCACATATATTATCTAATAACATACATAATTCGTTCCCATAGCCAAGGTTAAATGAAAACTCATCTGCTTCAAACTCATTTGCTCTACTTGACTTCATTACAAGTAAAATACCTAACTTAGTCCAAATCCACATCATTCCAGCAACAAACAACTTTAACATTCCATTGTAAATTTCATAAAATATTGTTGCTACCACACCCTCTTTGCCCATAAAAATACTTGAGATAAGAAAAGCAAAGTGTGCTATTTCTATACATATTTTTATAAACAAAATAAATCCAGAAACAATTAAATTGCCTACAGAAACTACAAGTATTAAATCTGTATCTTTATGAGCAATATGTCCAAACTCATGGCCAAGTGTTGCTTTAATCTGATCCACAGGCATTTTTAATAATCCCTCAGTTACACAAATTGTTCGTCTGCCTGTGGCAAAAGCATTTGGTTCCTTGTCCGAGCTAATATATAACTCAACATCATCAGGAATAGTAGGGTCTAATTTCTTAGCCTTTTTATATACCTCTCTGAAAATTGGTTCTATAAAATTTAACTGGTCAGCTCGTTTGATTTTTTTGCATCCAGTCTGCTTTCTAAGAATAGCTTCTCCTAAAGGTGACAATGCAATAAATAATGAAACGGCATACAATACAATTCCTATTAAAAATGCCTCCCAGAAAGGAATCTCTTGCTCGCCAAGAAACAAATATACAATTCCTCCAATTAAAAATACGTTTAACACCAGATATATCATTACTGGTATATTTGACTTTCTAGTCATTCGTTTTAAAAAATTAATAAAATACATAATCTTTACCTCCAAATTTAAAAATTAAAATTAATAAAGTTTCTAAAAATTTTCTGCAAAGTAGGCGCGCTTCCCTTTCAGTATGTTTAGTGTATCACAAAACTCATACCTCATGAAAAAGGGGGTAAAAAAAATCTCACAACTTTATAAATTCAAAGTTGTGAGAGTCTTCTGCTCTAGCTGTCATTATGATTCTTCAAAATATTTTCTGAATTTCACAAAATCGTAGTTAATAATCTTTTGTGTTGTTCCGTCTTCTAATACCTTTTCATTAACAATTCTCTTTGAACAGCATGCTACCACAGTTATTCCCATGCCAATCAATTTGCTTACCAGCGCAAATGAGAAGGTATATTCTCCTTGTACCATTACAACAGCTTTTTTATATTGCAAAATTCTATTACAATAGATTTCCGCCAAAAAGTTTATTTTTTCTTCATCAAGTTCAGGATCTACATCTGGAAATGGAATATCTATAATATTTCCAAATTTCTCTGCTGCCTCAATCTGTTTATCACTCCAATTTACTGAAGGATGATTGCTACAGTTAATAAATACACTTTCCTGATAAATATTCAATCCATCTTTAATAATATTTTTTTCCATTTTATTTTTTATTATTTCCATGGCATTGTGAATATGACTATTTTCAAGCGTTGCTCCTGTAATTGTATCTGTTCGATTAGCAAATTCATACCATCTTAAATACTGTCTGTTTAAATTATAGCCAAAAGCATTATATAAATCTTCTTTTGAAATGTCATACTGCTCCGGTAGTTTTTTGGCTTCTATCATTTCATCAGTATCAATCTTTTCAAGCATAACTTTAATATCACCAATACCTTCAAGCATTACCCAGTGAAGTTTTTCCCAGTATGGTTTTTTAACTGACATTGCTAATAATAATTCTTTCCAGCACTCTGGTGAATCAAAATATGATTTTGACAAAAGTGCAATAAACAATTCTGAATTTCTATTACGTTCTTTAAGTTTCTTTTTCCAGTTTTCATTATATTGAATTCCATAATCAAACCAATATTTTATACCTTCCTCATTAAATCTTGCAAACAGATTTCTTATTGGTATTAAGGTCTTGTTATCATGTTTGTAACTTATAAAAGCGTACTTCTCTTCACCCTCATAAGGTTCAAACTGTACTTGCAAATACTGTCCATAGTTTAAGAAATCTTTTAAAGCTTTTGCTGATTCTGAAAAATAATATGCCGTTTGATTAATGATAATATCTGTTTTATTCTTATCCTGTGAATGTAATACACCAAAAATTCCATTTGTTTTTATTGGTTCTTTTTCATCCACAGCAAAAAATCTTGCAGCCGAAACTAATACAGTAGCAATGTCTCGGAATCCGCCATGTGTATCGAACCACAAGCGCCAGTTTTCTTTATCCTCTACTTTTTGATATAATTCTCTTATAAGTTTGATTGTATCACTTAAAGTTTCATGTGGTTTTAACACATTCAAATCAATATCATGAACTCTTACATTAGGAAACCATTGCTTTAACCATGTCTTATAATATCCCAATGGTGACCAATATGTTCTGCTACTTTTATCTGGTGCAGGTTTTATCATCTGATTCGAATTTTTTCTAGTTTCTTTTGTTGTCAGTAACAATACATCAGTAATTTCCTCTTGCATATATTCCTTTGTAAATTGTGGTATATGTACTAGCTGGACATATTCCTTACATCTATAAATCTCTTTATCATTATAATCCGTATTT
>JAILNW010000133.1 GCA_024691145.1 Lachnospiraceae bacterium | reverse complement strand
GGACAATCCCATGCCCTAATAGCAAGACTTTTAGTTTCCTTGTTCACATAGCCACAACAAGAACAAGTCTGACTGCTTGCAAAAAATTTGTCCACTTTCACAAGTATTTTTCCCCGTTCTTCAAGTTTGTACTTCAAGTATTTAACAAACATACCCCAGCCATTATCCGAAACCGACTTGCCAAAATTTAATGCCTGTGACATTGCTTTCATGTCAAGGTCCTCTACGCATACGCAATCATAGACATTGGTTATCTGCCTTGATTGCTTATGCAAGAAGTCTTTACGCTGATTAGCAACCTTTTCATGCAGTTTCGCAATCTTTATACGCTGCTTGTCACGGTTCTTTGATCCTTTCTGCATGAGTGATAGCTTTCTTTGCTCTCTTTTCAGTTTCTTTTCGGCTTGTCTATAATACCTTGGATAAGCAGGTTCGTTACCGTTACTGTCCTTGTACAGTTCGTGCATAGAGAAGTCAAGCCCTAAAAAACTATGCGGTTCTTGCTCTTGTACTTGGTTTTCGTACTCAAACAGAATACTTGCATAATATTTTCCGCTTGGAGTTTGGTTTACAGTTACGGATTTTAGTTTGTAACCACTTGGTATATCTCTGTGTTGTTTTATCTTGACTTGTCCCACTTTAGGTAATTTCAAACACCCGTTGGACACAGCTATATTGTTATTGATACACACAGTAGTATATCTGTTTTTGTTCCGTTTTTTTGATTTAAACTTTGGAAACCCTGTTTTCGGCTGTTTGAAAAAGTTTTGAAATGCTGTATCAAGATGGCGAAGGGATTGCTGTAATGACACGCTGTCTACTTCCTGCAAAAATGAATATTCTTCCGTTTTCTTCATCTCAGCCATCTCTTTGGCACACATGGTATATGTTACGGTCGTTTTATCTTCCTCATACTGCTTTATTTTTCTATCAAGCCAATGATTATATACCAATCTGACGCACCCAAAGGTTTTGGCAAACAAAACTTTCTGTTCGTCATTTGGGTACATTCTGAATTTATATGCCTTGTTTGCCATTGTTTCACTTCCTTTTTCTGTCTTTTTGTCCCTGGCTTTCTATATATCTCTTTATCACTTCTATTGGTGCTCCGCCTGTTGTCAACAAGCAAAAACTTTGACTCCAAAAATATTCTTTCCAAAGTTTTGACCTTATTTGCGGAAATTCCTTTTTCAAAAGTCTACTGCTTGCACTCTTGTAGGCATTTATGAACTTGCTTATTTCCGTTTTAGGGTGTGCCTTGAAAAGTATATGTACATGGTCTTTGTCATGATTCCATTCTTCAAGAGTAATGTTGTAATTTGGAGCAATATACTCAAATATCTCTTTCGCCCTGTTGGAAATAGTATCATTAAAAACCTGTCTGCGATACTTGACCACAAGTACAAGATGATAGTGTAGCAAGAATACTGAATGTGCATTGTTGTCTAATTCTAACATATTTCAGTCCCCTCCCATTTATTCGACTGAATATATATTATCACATTATTCGTCCGTTGTCAAGGAGTTTCGTCATATTGGGGGCGCAATTCATCTCCCACCTAAGAGGTAGGGGTCTTCTTGCTGAAAGAGGATAAAATTCATCATCATATTCCCCATTTTCATCAAATGGAACATCGCATTTAAAACCTGTTAACTCATACTCTTCTTTTAAAATCAGAAATTTTCCTGTAACTTCACTAAATACAGACTCCTCTTCATAATCCCCTAACAATACCTGTGTATCATTTATATTAAAAGAAGGAGTAAATTTACTTTCACCTTCATTTATCATAAGATACTTTGACGTTTTTTCAATAAAATTAGTTTGTGCGCTAACAAACATGCCCGGAATCACAAGTATACTGCATAAAGAATAAATAAATGCATTAAGTTTTACTCTTTCAGCATATTCAGCCAATGCAAAACAAAAAACTATTAAAATCAACATGGCTATAATGACAAATATGTATATCTTATACATGTTAGCAAATTCAGAATAAAAAAATTTGCTGCACACCGCAGGTACTAATCCAATAAACAAACAAGAAAATAATATTCTTGCAAAACCTTTTAATGCATCTATACTCTTAATATTTCCCTCAGGCAAAACCTTTCCGCCATTTTCAATCTCTTTTTCAGCCTTATTCTTCCAGATATAAAACCTCACAATACCATACACCATAGAGACTGCAGCCCCTAAAACCAATAAAAGACTATAAATAATTGAAAAATCCATAGTTAAGCCAATATTTGCTGCAAAGAAACCTTGTATCAGTAAATTTGGAAACATAATTACCAACATAACTAACGGCATAGCTACCCTTTGGCTTTTCTTTTTATCGCAAATACTTTTAAATTTTGTGCTTTCTTCAGTATGAAGTTCAGGTGCATTATTATCCTCTGTATAAAAAATATCCATCATTCCAATATAACCTATATGATTCCAGCCTGCACTTATGCAATATTCTACATACTCATCATGCTTATCATCAGAAGTAACCTGAAACGTCTTATGCCCCTCATATATACTTAGTGCAAATCTTAATGTCTTTGGTTCACTTTCCTCAAATACACATTTTCCTACAGGATTAACTTTTTTTAGCATCCAGCCCTTTGCTGCCATATCCTCAAGATAAGTCTTTATAAGATCCAGCTTATCTATATGAAATGTAAGATACTTTACTTTTGTTTTCTTTTTTAAACTCTTATTCTCCATTATTCTAACCTCAGCCCCTTCTAAAACTTATTGACAGAATCTATAATAATTCTTATCTGATTATCACTTAACTCACTGTAACCTGCAACATCTATAATAGAATTGCCACTGTAAATAAGATAATTATATGTATAATATCCTCTCTTATTGCCGTCGTCATCATAAAAAGAATCATATTCTCTAAAATATACCTTTGCCCCTTCCTTCTCATACTCCTTAAGCTGCTTTGTTTTCTTATTGTAAAATCCCTCAAGTTCACTAAATCGGTCATTACCGACAGCAGAATTAAAAACAATATCTCTGGCAAATTTGTACTTCGAATTATAAAACGTTATATTAAAATGATAATTTTCATCTTTACTTTTCTTGCAATAAACATTATGTTTCTCTTTACTTAAAAGAAAACCTTTTACATACTCATGTTCCTGCTGTTCATCTTTAGGCTTCTTATTGTTCAAATCGAAAAATCCATTATAATCTGTAATATCAAACACAGGCTTTTTCTCATATTTATCTCCTCTGCCTACTCCTGCAAACAATATAAGCATTGTAAAAATCAACATTACACAGGCATATCCTGCTATGATAAACGGTACTCTCTTTTCTGTAAATACATCATATTTCTTCTCAACAAAAAATACTATCACCATATATATGCTAAATGCCAATACATAAAATGCAATCTTTGAATAAAAAGATTCGCCAAAGTAAACATTTAGGCATGTTCCTGCTACACCAAAAACAATTCCAAATACCAGCAAACCTACTATTATTGCTTTATTAGTAATTCTCTTTGTAAATGGTATTATTCTATTCTCTTTTTTAAAGATTCTCTTAGCTTTCTGTTTCCACAAAAACATCCGTATTGTATGTGTAACAACAGCAATCATAGCTATAGCGATTAATATTGCCCCACTGGCATAATTAAAATCGTTAACTAACCTAAACAAATCAAAGTTAAATAAGCTAAAAATTAGCAAAGGAAACATACATATAATATTAAAAAGAAAAACCGGAGTTCTTGTGCAAACCTCATTAAATAATTCTTCCCTATTTACGCTAATATCCTCTGCATTCTCATCCGTTGTGAAAAATACATTAACTGTACCTGACTTTGCAATGAATTTCCATCCCTTTGTTTCAACATGCTCAATCAGACCAAGATTAGTGCTTACCTTGTAACCATCTGACATAGTCCCTTTAACAAAAGGTATTACCTTATATCTTCTTCCATCATTCTGGCTCTCAGTAAATGTACTTGAAAAACCAGATTCAATTTTCAAAAGACTCCATCCTTTATTTTCCATATCATCCAAATGCTTTTCTATTAAATCACAGTTATCATAACGAAATTTAATAAACTTTTTCTTCTTTCTCATTTTAAGCTCCATCCTTCCCCTTAAATAACCTTATTATAATCTCTTACAAGACATTCTAACCTGTTAAACTCTTCCTTAAGAATTGCTTTTCCATTCTCTGTAATAATATAACTTCTTTTTCTGCCCTCCACAGCTGTTTCTATAATAAATCCTTCCTTTACAAAATCAGCAAGTAATGAATACAATGTTCCAGGACCAATAACCACTCTGCCTTCTGTCATTTTGGATACCAGAGCCATAATATCAATCCCACATCGTTCTTCATTAAGACATAATAATATATAAAACATCTGCTCTGTAAGGGTCTTATACTTCTCTCTTGCCATATAAAGCCTCCTCTCTCACA
>JAILNW010000115.1 GCA_024691145.1 Lachnospiraceae bacterium | reverse complement strand
ATATGTTCCTAAAATAAACGAAAATTGCAAGAAATGTTTTCCTACATTTTAAGTCAAATATAGTAGGCGAGATAAATATGAATAATATACTAAATAATGGCATTTGTTATGTGCATGATACAGAAAAAAATTTTTGATGACTTAAAAGTACTTTTTGGTATTATTTCTTATAACATTTCCTTATTATATGTTGTTTTTAAGAGAGTCATATATAATTTTTTTAAAAAGATGTACTAAACTACTTTAAAAATGTTTTAAAATATGATATAATGCTTGCGAAGAATATCATAATGTAGGAGGAATTATTGATGAAACATATAAAGACATTAGTTAGTAGAGATTTAAGAAACTCTATGAAAAACGGTGGCTGTGGTGAGTGCCAGACTTCATGTCAGTCAGCTTGTAAGACATCATGTACAGTTGGTAATCAGACTTGCGAGAAGAAAAATAAATAATACATATGAGCACTCTTGGTTAAGCCAGTGAGTGCTTATATAACGAAAAGGGGACTAATTGTGGTACATCTTTATAAAAATAATGGCATGAATATTGCACTTGATGTATGTAGTGGAAGTGTTCATGTTGTTGATGATATTGTATATGATGTTATAGAAAAGTTTAATGATAATTGTGATTCAGATGCAATCATTGATATACTTGGGGATAAATATTCCAAAGAAGATTTAGAAGAAGCAATAAGCGAAGTAAATGAACTAAAAGAAGGTAATGTGTTATTTTCTGAAGACATTTACAAAGATTATATAGTAGATTTCAAAAAGAGAGCTACTGTAGTTAAGGCTTTGTGCCTTCATATAGCTCATGATTGTAATCTTGCATGCAATTATTGTTTTGCTGGAAAAGGCGAATATCAGGGGGATCGTTCTCTGATGAGTCTTGAAGTTGGAAAGAAAGCCATTGATTTTCTTATAGCTAATTCAGGAAAGAGACGCAATCTGGAGGTTGACTTCTTTGGTGGAGAGCCTCTGATGAATTTTGAAGTGGTTAAGGAGATTGTTAAGTATGGAAGAAGTCTGGAGGAGAAGTATGACAAACACTTCAGATTTACACTTACTACCAATGGGCTTTTAATAGATGATGATGTTATAGACTTTGCTAATAAAGAGATGGACAATGTTGTACTTAGTATTGACGGAAGAAAGGAAGTACATGACAATATGCGTCCTACCCGCAATGGCAAGGGAAGTTATGATATTATCTTACCTAAGTTTAAGAAGTTTGCTGAAAGCAGACATCAGGAGAAGTACTATGTAAGAGGTACTTTTACTCATAATAATCTTGATTTTGCTGAGGATGTTATACATCTTGCAGATCTTGGTTTTGAACAGATTTCTATGGAACCAGTTGTATCTTTGCCAGATGAGCCATATGCTATAAAGGAAGAAGATGTTCCTATTATATGTGCTGAGTATGACAAACTTGCAAAAGAGATTATAAAAAGAAGAAAAGATGGAAGATGGTTCAATTTCTTCCATTTTATGATAGACTTATCTGGGGGACCATGTGTGGCAAAGCGTTTGTCAGGATGTGGTTCGGGAACTGAGTATCTGGCTGTTACACCATGGGGTGATTTGTATCCTTGCCATCAGTTTGTTGGAACAGAGGAATTTCTGTTAGGTAATGTTTATGATGGAGTGACTAATACAGAACTTAGAGATGAGTTTAAAACATGTAATGTTTATGCTAAGGATAAGTGCAAAGAGTGTTTTGCAAGATTTTATTGTAGCGGTGGTTGTGCAGCAAATTCTTTTAAGTTCCATGGCAATATCAATGATGCATATGATATAGGCTGTGAACTTCAGAGAAAAAGAATAGAGTGTGCAATTATGATAAAAGCTGTTGAAGCGGAAGGAGAAGGTTATGAGAAAGAGCAGTAAAGGTAAAGCATTTGCCGTTATACTTTTAGTTATAGCAGTAATTGCTGGCTTGGGATATGTTGCTGTAGATGGTGGCAGATTTAAGGCAAAGAATATCAAACAGGGTCTTGATTTGAGGGGTGGAGCAAGTATTACTTATCAGGCAGTTGGAGATGTTACAGAACAGCAGCTTGAAGATGCCAGAATGAAACTTTTTGAACGTGTTCAGGTTTATAGTACTGAAGCACAGGTTTATGTAGAAGGTAATAACAGAATAGCAGTTGATGTTCCTGATGTTACTGATGATACAGAATTATTTAAGAATCTTGCACAAGTTGGTACAATTGAGTTTAAAACTCAGGATGGTGAAGTTGTTATTACTGGTAGTGATATAGCTAATGCTGAAGCATTAGTTGACCAGAGCAGTGTAGGTGCAAAGTCATATCAGGTTAAGCTTACTATGAATGCAGAAGGTCAGAGCAAGTTTGCAGCAGCTACACAGGCAAACATAGGAAAACCTATTAGTATTGTTTATAATGATAATGTTATTTCTTCACCAACTGTTCAGACTGCAATAACTGGTGGAGAAGCTTATATAACAGGAAGTTTTACTCTTGAAGATGCAAGTGAACTTGCTTCTTATATCAGAATAGGTGCTCTTCCGGTTGAACTTGAAGCAATTCGTTCAACATCAGTTGGTGCACAGCTTGGTGCTGAAGCACTTAATAAGAGTTTAATGGCAGCACTTGTTGGTTTTATTATAGTAATTATATTTATGATAGTTATTTACAGAATACCGGGTCTTGCAGCTTGTCTTGCACTTGCTGTTTATACTGAGCTTGTTGTATTATTGCTTAATGTACTTGAGATTACACTTACTCTTCCTGGTATAGCAGGTATTATACTTTCCATAGGTATGGCAGTTGATGCTAATGTTATCATATTTACAAGAATTAAGGAAGAAATATTAGCAGGAAAACCAGTTAATTCAGCCATAAGAATTGGATTTGAAAAAGCCATGTCAGCCATACTTGATGGTAACATTACAACATTTATAGCAGCAGTTGTGCTTGGTATGTTAGGTTCTGGTACAGTTAAGGGATTTGCATATACTTTAGGATTAGGTACTCTTGTATCTTTATTCTCTGCAATTGTTGTTACAAAGTATATTTTATGGGCATTTTATGATATGGGTATTCAGGATGCCAAGTTTTACTCTAACAAGTTTACAATGAAATATCTTCATGTTGTTGAGAACAGAAAGAAGTTCTTTACAGTATCTGGAGTTATAATTGCAATTGGTATTGTATGTATGGCTGTTTCATACAAGGATTCAGGTAAGATTTTTGCATACAGTCTTGACTTTGTTGGTGGTACACAGCTTGAAGTTTCATTTGATAAGGATGAAAAGTTACCTCAGAATAAAGATATAGAGAAGACTTTACAGGATGAGATTAGTCTTGCATCAAGTGTAGCAAAGAATATTAATGATAACACTATAATAATTAAAGTAAAAGATCTTTCTAAGGATCTTGAAACAAGAGAAAAGATCGATACTGTACTTAAGAAAGCTTATGATATTAATCCAGAGGATATTCAGGAAGAAACTATAAGTGCAACTGTTAGTGGAGAGATGAAGGCTGCAGCTGTTAAGGCTGTTATAGTAGCCGTAATCATGATGTTAATTTACATCTGGTTTAGATTTAGCAAACTTAGTTTTGCGCTTGGATCAGTTATTCCACTTATACATGACGTGCTTATTGTATTAAGTGCATATGCTATTACACAGTATACAGTTGGTAATACATTTATCGCCTGCTTGCTTACTATACTTGGTTATTCTATCAATGCAACTATCGTTATATTTGATAGAATTCGTGAAAGCAAGGCAGCAGCAAAGACATCAGAGGAAAAAATCAGACTTATTAATGAGTGTATTACTCAGACATTTACAAGAAGTATTAATACTTCACTTACAACATTTATAATGGTATTTTGTTTATACATTTTTGGAGTTCAGTCAATTAAAGAGTTTACTCTTCCAATGATGGTAGGTATCGTATTTGGTGCTTATTCTTCAGTTTGTATAGCAGGTACTGTATGGTATGTTCTTGATGGAAAGATTAAAGAAAAACCAAAGAGTAAAGAAGAGCAGAAACTTGAGAAGAAGATTAAAGATAGTAAAGATAAGATTCTTGTATAAGAATAAGATGCTGTCGTACTTTTAGTGCGACAGTATCTCCCTTATACAGGGAGATATGTTCTATTCATAGGAGTGATAATAATGATAGAATTTGAAGAAGAGATTAAGCGTTATAAGCCAAGTTTAGAGATAAGTGAGGCAGAGGATGCTATATATAATAATGACTTAAAAGACGTAAGTGACATCATGAAAGAGATGATTGAAGAGATTAAGGATTTGAAGTAGAGGTATTATTATGAATTGTCCATATTGTAATAAACCTGTTGGAAATGAACCAATCTGTAGCTGTAAAAGAGATATTTCTATTCTTATAAAAGCAAAGAAACTGTCTAACAGTTATTATAACAGAGGTCTTTCAAAGGCAAAGATAAGAGATATGTCAGGTGCAGTGTCTGATTTGAAAAAGAGTTTAAAGCTTAATAAGCATAATACGCAGGCAAGAAATTTGCTTGGACTTGTTTACTATGAGCTTGGAGAAGTTGTTATGGCACTTGGTGAATGGGTACTAAGTAAACATTTTCAACCAGAGGGGAATAAGATAGCTGAAGGATATCTTGATGATATTCAGGCCAGTCCGGCCAAAATTGATAATTTTAATGATTCATTTAAGAAGTACAATCTTGCTTTGCAGGCTGCAAAACAGGATAATGATGATTTGGCCATTATACATTTAAAAAGAGTTATACAGTTAAATACGAAATTTTTGAGAGCATATCAGTTGCTTGCATTGGAATATATAAAAATTGATGAGCCAGAAAAGGCGAAAAAGATATTGAAAAAAGCAAGAAAGATGGATGTGGGTAATACACAGACATTGTTATATCTTGGTGAGATAACAGAATCTGATGATGGAAAGGAATCGGATGTTCTTTCATTAGATGATAAGATAAATTTCCCATTAGAGGCATTATCATTTATGAGAGAAGATAAGCCTAATGTGATGTTATATGTAAATCTTGCAATAGGACTTTTATTGGGACTTGGTGTTGCACTTTGTCTTATTTTGCCACATCAGAGAAGAAAGATGGTAACTGAGTATAATGCAGCTTCTATAAGTAAAAGTGATGAACTTGCAGCAAGTCTTCTTGACCTCGATAATGTCAAGAATGAAAAGGATACACTTTTAATTAAGGTTGATTCTCTTAATAATGAGATTAATGATTTAAAGACACAGATGTCAGGCGCAGAGTGTTACAATAATCTTATTACTGCCGCAAGATTATATATTGCAGGTGATGATGAGAATGCCGCTGTAACATTATCTAATGTAGATGTTAATTTGCTTGCTTCTGAAGATGCAATGGTTGTTTATGATTATATAAAAGAACGTGTTTATCCTGGAGTTATTGCAAGATTTGTTAGCGAAGGAAAGAATCTTTGCAATTCAGGAAAGATGGAAGAGGCGCTTGTACCATTACTTAAGGCATATAAGATGGAACCAGATAATGGTGCCTTGTATTTCCTTGGACGTTCTTATCAGAAACTTGGCGACATAGATAATGCTAAGAAGTATTATGAAGAACTTATAGAGTTATATCCTAATACTACAAGAGCTGCAACAGCTCGTAAGAGAATGAGAGAGATGGGATTTGAGGTTGAGGACGCACCTATCTATGAAGAACCAGAAGATAATAATGACAATAATACAGATGCTAATCAGCCAACGGAACCAACTATAAATGATAACGTTCCAGAGCCGACACCAGAGCCGCTTCCAGAGCCGACGCCGGAACCACTTCCAGAGCCGACACCAGAACCACTTCCGGAACCAACGCCGGAACCGCTTCCAGAGCCGACACCGGAACCTGAACAACAAGAAGAAACACAGGAAGAAAACGATAATTCCGTTCCATTCCAGTAAATTAGAGAACATATGAAGATATTGAATGATAATAATCAGACGATACCTGCATATGTTCTTTTTATATAAAAAAGAAAGAAGGTAATCTATGAAAGAGGCAGAATTTTTGGTAATTGGGAAAACACTTGTAATTACGTTGCTGCAGGAACTAGACCATCATATTGCAACGTATATTAAGGAAGAATCAGATAATATAATGAACAAAAGAAATATAAAAAATGTAATTATTAATTTTGAACATATTTCCTTTATGGATAGTTCGGGAATCGGGGTGATAATAGGAAGATATAAAAGAATAATGTATCTTAATGGTAAACTGATAGCAGTAAATATGCAGCCAACAGTAAAGAGAATATTTAAAATGTCTGGTCTGCATAAAATAATGTATTGCTGTGATACCATGAAAGACGCTATGAGTACTGTTCAATA
This sequence comes from Lachnospiraceae bacterium, assembly GCA_024691145.1. Classification (GTDB taxonomy): domain Bacteria; phylum Bacillota; class Clostridia; order Lachnospirales; family Lachnospiraceae; genus JAILNW01. The sequence continues at coordinate 2,343 of JAILNW010000115.1, read as the reverse complement.
ATTAGGAAATGAGGTGCAGATTTGAAAAATTATATATCAATAGAAATGGATGCAAAATCAGAAAATGAATTTTTTGGAAGACTGGCAGTGGCAGGAATCTTAACATATGCTGATCCAACAATGGAAGAACTTACTGATGTAAAAACAGCAGTATCTGAAGCTGTTACAAACAGTATTATACATGGATATGAGAATAAAGAAGGCAAGATTCTTATGAAAATGGCTTTAAATGACAATGAGTTAGAGGTTGAAATAACTGATTATGGCACAGGAATAGAGGATGTAAAAAAAGCTATGGAACCTATGTATACAACAAAACCAGATATGGAACGATCTGGCATGGGATTTTCATTTATGGAAGCATTTATGGATGAACTTAAGGTTTATTCGAAAAAAGGGGAAGGAACAAGGGTTGTTATGAAAAAAATCTTTCAGGAATAGTTGGAGGTTACATTCTTTATGGAAGTATACGAGCTTATTACACAGTACAGACAAGGTGATAAAACTGCAAGAGATAAGCTGGTAATTGATAATACAAATCTTGTGTGGAGTATAGTTAAGAGATTTAAAAACAGAGGATATGAACCACAGGATTTGTTTCAGACAGGTGTTATAGGGCTTATAAAGGCTATAGATAAGTTTGATGTAAGATTTAATGTCAAGTTTTCAACCTATGCCGTTCCTATGATAACTGGTGAGATAAAGAGATTTTTAAGGGATGATGGAATGATCAAAATCAGCCGTTCCTATAAGGAGTTAGCAGCAAAGGTTAATAATATGAAAGAGGAACTAATGAAAAAGTATCACAGGACAGTTACAATTGATGAAGTAAGTATAGAACTTAATATACCAAAGGAAGATATAGTTGTAGCTCTTGAAGCAACTAATGAAGTGGAATCTTTATATAAAACAATCGGAGATAAAGAGGGTAAGGATATAATGATTTTAGACAGAATTGAGGAAAAGGAAAAAGTACATGAAAATGTAGTTGACCGTATAGCAATTAAACAGATGCTGGAGAAACTGCCAGAATTAGAACAGAATATAATAAAATACAGATATTTTGAGGATAAAAAACAAAAAGAAATAGCTGAGATTCTTGGAATATCTCAGGTTCAGGTATCAAGGCTTGAAAAGAAAACACTTAAAAAGATGAAAGATATGCTATAAATTAAAGTACCACAGGTCTTAAAAAACCTGTGGTATTTTATAGTTAATTAACGGGGGATGCACTTACAAGACATTCTTTTATTGCTTCAACCAGCAGTGTCTGGGTGTATAAACTGTCACTATCTAAAATAAGCTCATCAACATTTGTCCCATTTACAAGCTGTGATTCAAGAGCCGAAACAGAAGGTTCAAATAAAGGGTACATGGCAGATATGCTTTCATTCAGATTTGTCAAGCCAACTGATTTTATACAGCCAGCATCTATAATTACTGCAAGTTCAAGGGTGTTTTTCCCAAGAACAAGTTCTTTTGTATAAATACCGGGAACATAGGTTAAATCGTTACTGTTCTTTTCTTTTTTTTCAGAATCAGGTTTAAATTTAAAAATCAAAATTGTAATTATTACTATTATCAAAGATATTATTCCTAAGAAAATTAGAATATCTTTAAGTTTTAATACAAAAAGTCTGCTACTCATATGATACGCTCCTTTAGCTATGATATATAGTATATTCAGCGATTTTTCATTTATGAAAAAATCCTGTAGCCAAAATTAGGAAAAATATGTATAATTATATAGTATAGAAAAAATGGAGGAATTGTGATGTTAGAATTCGTAATTGCAGGCAGTGGAGCAGGTAAAACATATCATGTGTGTAATGAGATTATTAATAAGTCTATAGAAAATCCAGATGGAAATTATATAATTATAGTACCAGAACAGTATACTTTACAGACCCAGAAGGAAATGGTAAGATTGCATCCTGCTAATGGTATCCTTAATATAGATGTACTGAGTCTTTTGAGACTTGCATACAGAGTTTTTGATGAACTTGGAAAAAAGAATAATATTGTTCTTGAAGACACTGGCAAAAGCATGATTCTCAGAAAAGTTATGGAGTTAAAAAAAGATGAACTTAGAATATTCCGTAACAGCATAAGAAAACAGGGTTTTGTATCGGAGATGAAGTCTGTTATTTCAGAACTATACCAGTACAGTGTTACCCCAGACAAACTTGAATATATAATAAATCATATTGAAGACAACAGCAATATGGTTAATAAATTTTCTGAACTCCTTATAATATATAAGGGCTTTAAGGAGTATTTACAGAATAAATACATTACCAATGAGGAAGTACTTGATATTCTATGCGATATAATAGATGAGTC